>NZ_JADO01000020.1:0-104122 GCF_000518425.1 Pseudoalteromonas sp. 23_GOM-1509m | reverse complement strand
AGAACATTGGTGCACTTTTACGTGGTACTAAGCGTGAAGACGTTGAACGTGGTCAAGTACTAGCTAAGCCTGGTTCAATCAAGCCACACACTACATTCACTTCAGAAGTATACGTACTTTCGAAAGATGAAGGTGGTCGTCATACTCCATTCTTCAAAGGTTACCGTCCACAGTTCTACTTCCGTACAACTGACGTAACAGGTGACGTACAGTTACCAGAAGGCGTAGAAATGGTAATGCCTGGTGATAACGTTAAGATGACAGTAACGCTAATCGCGCCAATCGCGATGGACGAAGGTCTTCGTTTCGCTATCCGTGAAGGTGGCCGTACTGTAGGTGCTGGTGTTGTAGCAACTATCGTAGAGTAATAGTTAGCCTAGCTAATTAATACTAAAAAACCCGAGCTTAGCCTCGGGTTTTTTAATGTCTGCAATTTACTTCATGTGAAGGTGACGCTCTTACCTTAGGGGTAGGTGCTTTGTAGCAACTATCGTAGAGTAATAATTAGTTGTAATGCATTAAGCATTAATAAAACCCGGGCTCAGTCTCGGTTTTTTTTATTTCTGAGGTAAAGTGTAATTATTAATGTTATCGCTGTAACAAAGTAGGGGTATGGACTTAATTAGTTAGTAACCAGCATTCTTACGTAATTCATCAAGCATATCTTGGTTACCCATCATTTCGTCAAGCGTTGCCCTGACTGCATTGTCAGAGCTGTTGTCATAAACTGAAAGTAGATGTTGCGCCATTTGCTTCGTATAACCACCTTGTTTATTTTGAGCTTGGTAGTATTGCGCCATCAACCCTTGTGCAGCTAAGCGACGGATATAATCATTCGAGTCTTGCTCTAACAAGTTTGTAAACTGCTCTGCAAGGCGGTAATCAAGTACCGGTGTTTGAGTTGATAACTCAACAGCTTGAATTTTAAATTTTTCGTCACTACTGTTGTTCGCTAAATTTAAAATGTTACCCACTACTTCATAGTCATACTCAGGCATAGTAGATTTATTTAGAATATACATATTCATTTGCAGTTGGCTCAGTGCAGCTAACCTATTTAAATCAGAGATGCTTGGATCTAAAGTTTGCTCTCTTAATTGAGAATTTATTTGTTTTGCATAATCAGGTTCTGATTTGATCCTTAAATCATAGTCTTCTGGTAAATCTGCATAAAAGCTATAAAGAGGGTTTTGCTCACGTCGTTTTTCATCTTCTTGCTGCTGTTTTTCCTCTAGTACGTCAAGAACAAGTTCCTTAAATTCGTCGGTATCTTGTTCTTGATAAGAGTCATTAGCGTGCAGTTTTAAGTTTGCTATTTTGCGTTGTAGCGAACTTACTTTCTTGCTTAGTTCGTCAATTAGGGCTTCATTTGATTGCTGGTATTCTGCAGGAGTACTAATAGAAACTGTGGAGCTTAGCTGTTGCTGGTTGGGTTTATTAAGCGAACTGGCCTGATCTTTAAAAAATGTTCCGTAGCATGAAATTACCAAGGCAAGTGTTGCTATAGCAATCGCAATAGTTCCTTTGTTTATAGTCATAAAATAATCAGCCTCTAAAATGGGTAATTTATCTGTTTTCGAAATATAAGTCTGTTAAAAGTGTGTTAAATGAGGGTTAAATATACAGGTTAATTAAGAATGCGGGGCGTGAGTGGCGAAATACGGTGTTTAAAGTGGCTATAAGCGCTAGACCTAAGCCTAGCGCGTAAAGCTTAATGAGATTTTGCGTATTGCTCAGCTTGCTTCCACACTCTTAGCGTATTGCCGCTTAAAATCTTTTTAATATCGCTATCGCTGTAGCCTCTATCCATTAAGCCTTGTACAAGGTTTGGGTAGCTAGACACATCTTTTAAGCCGATAGGCAGCGAGTCACCTACACCGTCGTAATCAGAGCCAATACCAACATGATCGATACCAATTAGCTTCACAACGTGATCAATATGATCAAGTACTTGCTCTAAGCTTGCAAATGGGTAGGGGTTTTTAGCGCGGTACATCGCATCAAAATCTTTACTTAACTTAGTACCATCTTTTTTTACCGCTTCTTTTTTACTCTTTAACTGTTTGCCCCACGTACCTGCTTTAGCAGTAACAAAGCTTGAACCAAAGTTAATTTGAATCACACCACCGTTCTTTTTAAGAGCTAATAACATGTCGTCATTCATATTACGCTCAAAACCTGGTGTGTATTTACGTAGTGATGAGTGTGATGCAATCACAGGGGTGTTAGACAGTTCCATCACTTGATAAAACGCATCGTCCGAGATATGAGACACATCAATCAGCATGCCGATATTATTCATCTCTTTTACTAGCTCTTTACCAAATGGGCTTAGGCCTTTCCACTTGCGACGAATATCGTATGATGAGTCAGAAATATGGTTGCTTTGCGAGTGAGCAAGGGTGATATAGCGCACACCACGGTCAAAAAAATGCTGTAGGTTGTTTAAATCGCCTTCAATGGGTGAGCCGTTTTCCATGCCCATAGCAATCGACATTTTACCTTGCTTAAATTGTGCTTCGATATCGCTTGTTGAGCTGGCAATGGCAAACTTGTCAGGTGCACGTTGTGCAATTGCTTCCATACCATCAATCAATTGATTCGCTAATTGAAAGCTTTTGCCTTTGCCTTCAAACTCTAAATGAGCAGGAATATAAATCGACATAAATGGGGCGTTTAAACCACCTTCAACCGCGCGTGGGTAGTCAAAGTCACCGCCCTCAGTGGCTTTAGTAACATCTGCCCATTTATCATGAATACGGTAAGGTACATCAATGTGGGTGTCGATTAAAATGGTATCGTGAGCAAGCTTGATTGCTTTATCCGAAGGGGTAACTTGCGTAGCGTGTGCCCCTGCAACGGTGAGTGCGATGGCGCTAAGTGCTAGACGTAATTTCATGTTCTTACCTGTTTTATTATAATAATGCTAATGATTGTAACAACAATCGATTCGTCCTGCCTACTATCCGTTTATCCTCTTTTTTAGCCATTAATCACTTATTACCCTTAGGTATCAAGTGTAATCGTTATAGTCCTAGTCAACAAAGACTCAGTATGCATCTAAGGCGTACTGCAATTTAAGGGGTATCACTATGCAATTTACTATCAACAATAAGCAGTGCAAACTATCTTTAAAACCAACCTTAGCAGTATTATTACTGGGATTGTCATCAATTAGTTACGCCAATGAAACAGATGATAAAACCGATTTAGTGCTTAAATTCCATGAGGGTTTCTCTGTTGACTTTCAAACAGCCAAAATAAAAGACGTGTTTGATGGTAACGGTGTTGGTATTAATTACCAAGCTTCATTGAGCGAGCTTTCAGAAGACCAGCTTAATGGTAAGGTTGATCTTTATGGGCGTTTGCAGCACCAAATAAATGAAGAGGGCAGTAAATCTAATTTAACTCAAACCGAAATCACCTTAGGGGTTAATTGGGCATATTCAAATAAGACACATTTTTATATCGAAAGTGCATTAATGAAGCAGCAACTTGAAGTTAATAATCGCGTTGGTTCTCAAACATTTAATATTACTCGTCTCGGTGGCAAATATAATTTTTATAAGGATTTTGTGGTGAATGCGGCTCTAGAGCATCGCGATGCGTTAAAAAACGAGACTGGGTATAAGTTGGCACTTGAGACAACCAAGGCAAAATATGCTTTATTTAGCGCGGGTTACCTAAGTGTAGGTAATAATCAATCAATGTTTTTTACTTTAATATCAAAGTTTTGAGTAGCAAACTAACATAGCTTGGGTACAATACTGTGTATTATCAAAGGAGTGTGCCCATGCGAACTTATTGGCTTTGTCAGTTTTTAGTTTTTATTAGTATTGTGCTTATAAACTATGGTTTAGGAGTTGCGTTATTAAATACGTCAATTGAGCACCATGCTAATTTGCTTTTAAGGACTATCTCGCATGCATCCGTATTTGTTTTATTGACACATTTTATCCTTTACACCCTAGGTAACAGGCTATGTGGTAAGTTAAAAATAGCACGACTCAATATTTTTTTGTTAAGTGCATTGTCTATTTTGTTAGCGCTAATGCAGACGCTGAATGTGATTTATTTTACGCCTTTCATTTTACCTGAGAGCGCGTCGAGTATGAGCATACAAATGTATGGAGAAACAACCGTAGATTTGAATGAGAAACAGTTTACCGGAAGAATCTCAAGCTTTTTAAATGCATTAGTAATGAGTTTAATATGGAGTAGTTGTTACTTAGCTGTTGTATCGCGAAGAGAGAAAAAACTTATTATGAGCCAGCTGAAAGAGCAGCAACTTGAAAGCCTTAAAAACCAAATAAAACCTCACTTTTTATTCAATACTTTAAATACAATTCGCGGCATGATTTACCAAGATCAAGATAAAGCTGCTGATATTGTTACTCAGCTTTCGGAGTTATTTAGATATAACCTCAGCACAGACTTAGAAACCCACGCCAACTTTGATCAAGAGTGGAAGGTATGTGAACATTATTTAGCGATTGAAAAAGTAAGGTTTGGTAAACGGCTTTTAGTAACAATGCAGTGTGATGATTCGTTAAAAAAAGTTGTGTTACCGAGTATGGCTTTATTAACTTTAATTGAAAACGCCACAAAGCATGGCATTGCTCATTTAGAAGAGGGTGGAGAAATAAAAGTAAATGTAGTCAGAACAGGGGAAACTGTCACGATTACAGTGAGTAACCCTTTTGATGAAACGAAACTTAAGTCCGGCACCAAATTAGGATTACAGAATATTCAATCAAGACTTGAACTAATGTTTGCGCAACGAGGTAAATTGTTTATTGAAAAACAGAGCTGTCAGTTTAATGCAACTTTGGAGGTGCCCTATGCTGCATAATAAGCCAACCATAACAGCATTAATTGTTGATGATGAGCTCCTTGCTCGAAATGAGTTAGCTCGGTTATTAAAGCCTTATAAGCACATAGATATAATTGATGAGGCTGAAAATATTAGCCATGCCAATGAATTAATAAAAAAGCATAAGCCTGATGTTGTTTTTCTTGATATTGAAATGCCGGGCGGCACAGGTATTGAGCTTGCAGAGCAGCTTGCAGGTGAGACACCTATTATATTTTGCACAGCCTACAACGAGTTTGCTGTAGATGCCTTTAGTCTTAATGCCGTTGACTATTTACTAAAGCCCATTGTAAAAGAGCGTTTAGAAGGTACCTTAGAAAAGCTGGAAGGGCAACTGACACAGCGCCCTGTTAGTTACTTAGATGATAACTTTAAATTGATGGTTAAATTTTCTGAGAACATGAAAATTATCAAATTGGCAGACATTTTAAGGTTTGAAAGTATTGGTAATCATGCGGCGATCTATACTGCATTCGGGAAGGCCTATATTCATAGCTCTTTAACTAAAATTGAAGCTCGCTTAAATCCAGATTACTTTTTACGAGCAAGCCGCAGTGACATAATACGACTAGACGCGATAATAGAACTCGAAGAAACTATTAACTATGGGCTATTAGCAAAGCTCAGTAATGGTGCGCAAGTTGAAATATCTCGTCGTCAAGCAAGTAAATTAAAGCAACAATTAAGCTTTAATTTATAGTTATTGCTGCTGATGTTGCTCTTCACTTTGCAGTGCTTTGAATTCACTTTTAGAAATTATGGTGACCGACTCATGTAGCTCAGAGAAAAACACCATAGCTTCGCCGCTTTTTAATTGCTGATTTACTTGCGCTACTTTACTTTCAATACTGAACTCTTGTTCGCCATAGTCAGTGCCTTCGCGCAAAACGTAGCTTTCAATTAGGTTGTACAGTGTGTCTTTATCAAGTTGTTCAAAAGGAATAATCATAGCCACTCTTTATCGGTGTTATTAAATACACATTGCTTAAAATAATCAGGCACCACTTGCTCTAACCAAAACACGGGTTTAAATGGGTTGTTACCGCTAATAAAACCTACGTGGCCGCCCTTCTCTGAGATACGCAGCGTAACATGCTCACTTACATCCTGACTACTTGGAACTGCTTTAATCGACAGCATAGGGTCGTCTTTGGCATGAATAATTAGTGTGGGTGTCGCAATATCTTTTAAATACGGCATGGCACTGGCTTTTTTGTAGTAGTCGTGCGCATTTTCAAAGCCATGTAGCGGTGCTGTAAGCTGGTTATCGAACTCTAATAAATCGTCAATTTCCATTAACTGATCGGTGGTGATCGGTATTTGCTGTTTAATTTGTGGTAGTTTGCGTTGCATCGACTTTTTCATCCGATCGAGCAAATATTTTTGGTAAATTTTACCTAAGCTTTTACGAATAACATCACTAGATGATGACAAATCATAGGGCGCAGATATCACGGCGGCTGCACTAAGCGGGCAGTGAATGTGTTCTTCCCCTAAGTATTTAGCCAGCACATTACCACCCAATGAAAAGCCAACCGCCAAAATCGGGCGCTTTGGAAATTGCTGTTTTAAATGGTTTATAAAAAAAGCTAAATCGGCAGTGTCGCCACTATGGTAGGCTCTTGGCAGGCGATTGACTTCGGTTGAGCAGTTTCTAAAGTGCATTAGCACCACTGCAAACCCTTGCTTTTTTAATGCTTTCATCATGCCTTTGGCATAAAAACTATTTATGTTGCCTTCAAGTCCATGAAGTACCACTGCGAGCGGCGCCGTTTCGTTATGCGGGAGTGACCAAGCAAGCTCAATAAAGTCACCATCGGGTGTATCAAGTTGCGCAAGTTCGTAGCGAGTATGGTGGAAAGGGCGAAAAAAACGCGGCATTATGGTTTGAACGTGTCGGTTGGTCATCCACCATGCGGGTTTGAACTTAGGGATCATGTCTGTACTACGCACTTTGCAATAAACGAAGCGCTAGTGTAGCAAATTTTTTATATTTAAAAATAAAAAGCGCCTAATCAGTAAACTAATAAGGCGCTTTGTGCGTCGTGCTTAATGCTGTTCTTTAATATCTGCATCGTGTACTTTTTTCATGAAAAAATACACAAAGAAGAGGCATAAACTAATAACGACGCCTAAAAATCCAAATGATAAAAATAGTACTGGGTCGCTAAAAAAATCTCTAAAGAATACGTCCATAATGGCCTCCTGATGTCTATGGGTTAATCATAGGCTGGCTTGGCAGGGCTTGATATGATCCAGATCAAGCTATTTAACAGATTATAAAATGGGCAATGCAGATGTTGATTTTGATCAATAAAGTTAAGTCGATTTTGCACTTTTTAGTAAATTATCTGCGATTTTTTAATCACTTTTATAATAAAGATGGTCAGCAAAGTTCAGCTTTGAATAACCGTTGCTTTGTTTTAGGTTAAATAAAATAAACCTAGTGTTAAATATATTTGACATGGCTAAAGAGTGAACTTATAGTTTTAAAGTCAAAAATATTTTACTTGGAGTTAGCTTTATATGACTCGTTCAGAGCACTTTAAAGAACTTTTACAAAGCATAAGTTTTAGAGAACTGACGCTGAGTATCGATTTACTAGTAAGCGTGTATATATCTTACTTTTATGTAAACAGCCTAATGAATGCGAGTACGCAGCAGCTTAGTTCTGTTTCTTGGTTATCTGGTTTATTGCTACAGGTGTTAATTTATTCTGTGATACTTATAGTATTGAGCTATTTATTACTTTCATTTATCAGTGATAATGAATTAAATCAGCCACCTGATGTGAGAGAAAAGCAAATAAATTTAGTGGGTTATAAATACAAGGCCATAATATTACAGACGGGAATTTGTGTTGCTATTGTTCAATATCAAATTGAAGCTAATAACTGGGGCCCAGCTATCGAATATAATATTCCATACTTACCAATGCACGTCATGGTAGGTGCTTTTTTGATTGCCGAAATAGTCAACTATATAGCGCAGCTTTATAAAGGTAGAACGGGTAATATTTATGAATGAGTATGTAATAACTAACTCTATTCGAACATTACGCTTTTTACGCGATGAAATGACGCAAAAGCAATTAGCAGATGCTATTGGTGTAACTCGGCAAACGGTAATGGCAATTGAGGCAAATAAATATTCACCCTCTCTAGAAGTGGCTTTTAAAATTTCTATAGTTTTTAACTTGCCATTAGAAGAGGTGTTTCAATACAAAGCCAAAGATATGCAGCTTGGTTTATAAAACAAACTAAAGTAACCACGTATATAACGAGCTAATATTCATAATATAAGCGATCTGATGAAAATAATGGTGAAAAATTATGCCAAATATTTATCGCTGTTATTGGGCGTTGAACAGGCTGTTAAATCCATACTATTAACTACATCAATCAATATTATTTGTTGCTGCTTTTCTAACTTCAACTCGGCGCCGAGAAGTGCTTTTCGAATTGCGGCGTAATCGGTAATCTCGGTTTGATTTGTTTTTAAATAGGCGCGGGTAGTACGTAGAGGCTTTAATACTTGCTGCTCAAATTCACTAATAGATTGTTCAAGCTTGCTCAGCTGTGTTTGGTTAATAGCTAGATTGAGAGAATCTAAGTAATACAGCAACAAGCATAGGTTGACGTTTTTACCTTGCAGGTTTTGGTAATCTAACAGGCGCGCTTGCATGCCATCTTCGTTATAAAGCTGACATGCAAACTGCCAAAAATCGTTGCTGTTAAGCAAGTTCATCGGCGAATGCCTGTTCTTTTTGTTCCATCTCTTCAAGGGCCATTAATAACTCTTCTTCAACATTATTAAGCTTAGGCGTAAGTGTGGCTTGCTTGGTAATTAGCTCTTTGAGCTTAGCTTTATTTTCATCGTTATAAAGTGTGTTATCGCCGAGCGCCTCTTCAACGTCAGCTAATTCTGCAGAAAATTTATCCAATTGTTTTTCAAGCTTTTCAATTTGCTTTTTAAGCGGTTGAATCGCTTTTCTAAACTCGGCCTCTAAGCGCTTTTGCTCTTTTCGGTTTACTTGTGAGTGGGCTTTTGGCTCGTCATCGGTGTCGCTTTTAGCGGCTTCTTTATTAGCATTAAGCAGCCACTGATAATACGCGTCTAGGTCGTAACCAAACTGAGTAACTTCGCCGTTATCAACTAAGTAAAATTCATCAGCGGTGTTTTTAAGCATGTGGCGATCATGCGATACCGTGACCATGGCACCTTCAAAGCCTTGTAATGCCATAACCAATGCGTGGCGCATTTCTAAATCAAGGTGGTTAGTTGGCTCATCGAGTAGTAATAAATTTGGTTTTTGATAAACCAACATAGCCAGCACTAAACGGGCTTTTTCGCCGCCTGAAAAGGGGGCAACTGGGTCGAGTGCTTTATCGCCTACAAAGGCAAAGCCGCCTAAAAAGTCACGCAGTGATTGTTCGCTGGCTTTAGGGTTTAAACGTTGCAGATGAGTGACGGCACTGGCTTTTAAATCAAGTGATTCCAATTGATGCTGCGCAAAGTAGCCAATGTTTAACCCCTGATGCTGAAACACTTCACCTGCTTGAGGTTGTAAGTCACCAGAGAGCAGCTTAATAAGTGTTGATTTACCTGCGCCATTTCTACCAAGCAGCGCGATACGGCTACCTGGCACTAAGTTCAGCTTAATACTGTTTAAAATGGTCACATCACCATAACCGGCTTTAGCTTTGTCGAGTGTCATTAGCGGGTTAGGCAGAGCGGTTGGCTCGGCAAATTCAAAATCAAATGGCGAGTCAGCATGTGCAGGGGCAAGTTTTTCCATGCGTTCTAGCGCTTTAACGCGGCTTTGTGCCTGTTTGGCTTTACTGGCTTTAGCTTTAAAACGAGTAATAAATTGCTCTAAGTGGGCAATTTGATCTTGTTGTTTTTCAAACATGGCTTGCTGCTGTAATAAACGCTCAGCTTTTTGGCGTTCAAACTGCGAGTAATTGCCTTTATATACATTGATAAGTTGTTTATCTATATGCCAAATTTGATCAACCACCGCATCTAAAAACTCTCGGTCATGAGATATCAGTACCAATGTACCAGTGTAGGCACGTAAAAAACGCTCAAGCCAATACACAGCATCTAAATCAAGATGGTTTGTAGGCTCATCCAGTAACAGCAAGTCGGCATCGCGAATAAGCGCTTGGGCTAAGTTTAAACGCATACGCCAACCACCCGAAAATGCACTTACTGGGTTTTCTATTTGGTTATTAGCAAACCCTAAGCCATGTAATAGCTCTCCTGCCTTGACTTCTATGCTATAGCCTTTAATATTTTCAAGCTGAATATGCACTTTAGCTTGAGTGTCGCCATCATTGGTTTGCTCAGCTTCACGCAAAGCAATTCGTAGCGCATAATATTCAGGGTGGCCTTGCAGTACGTAATCTATAGCGCTTATTTCAAGGGCGGGGGTTTCTTGTTTTACTGAGGCCAGTGACCAATCTTTAGGAATACTGCAATTACCGCCATCCAACGAAAGCTCAGACTTTAATAAACTAAATAGCGTTGACTTACCACAGCCATTAGCACCAACAAGGCCTACTTTGTGCTCTGGAAATAATGTAGCCGATGCATTTTTTAATAAAGCTTTGCCACCGCGAAGCAGTTCTATTTCTGAGATTTGGATCATAAATACGTTACTTTACTGTGCCTTGATTGAATTGCGGCCATTATAACACGGATCTTATTAGCTATATCAATCGTATCAAGTAGGCAAATATTGCGATAAAATAACGTCAGTCAAAATGGTAGGAAAAACGAAGTGAAACATAAAAAACGATTTATTGCTGGAGCAACGTGTCCTGAGTGTAAAACCATGGATATGTTAATGCTCTACAAAGAGCATGACGTAGAAAAAGTTGAATGTATGCAGTGTGGTCATAAAATGGCTCAACCAGAGCAGGCTGTGCAGGCATCAACACGCCAATTTGAACAGATCATTGGCGTGTTTAATCCAGGCGACTAAACCTAAACAGTTTAGTAATGCGGTGGCGGAGGCTCCGGCATATTCGACATCATAGGTTGCGATGCTTGTGACTCTTTAAGTTTTTCAGCCAGCAATTCGGTTTGGCGCTTTATTTTTGCCAACTGTTGCTGGTGAACTTTTATTTCATCATTCAAAATTTCAATTGTTTCGTCTTGAAAAGCCACTTTAGCCTCAAGTTCCATTAGCCGATGTTCAATTGTGTTCATTTGGTTCTCGTATAATAAAGCGCTCAGCGATTCCGCTCGAGCTTTCAGTTAACAATGATTTACCGTTATCTGTAAATGCCACATCAAGTACCACTGCCGATTTGGGCTTACTGCCTTCTCGCGGAGTGACTTGCCATGTTTGAATTTTTTCACCGCTGGTTAGCTGCCATAAATCAACCCGTTTATTGGGTGAACCGGTTGCTAATAAAGTGCCTTGATCGTTAAAGCGCACTGCGGTAAAAATTTTCTGACGCGCAATATACTTTAGTTTACTAACAAGGTCACCTGTAGTCAGCTTCCATACATTTGCTTGTGCCATACTGTCGGCGGTAAAAGCATAGCGCCCTTGAGGATCTAAAGCGACCTGCGTTACTCGGGTTGGGTGATTAAAGCGATGAACTACTTGCCCACTTTGAGTATCCCATAAGTAGGCAACATAATCGTTAGAGCCGCTTAGTGCATAGCGCCCGTTGGGTGATAGGTCAACGGTATTTACTTTTTCTTGATGGCCTAAAAATTCAATGCGCCTACCTGTGTTAAGGTTTATAAATACCACAACGCCATCGCTGCGCCCGTAAACAACACTTTGGCCTTGGTTGCTAATGGCAATATCGCGAATGCTGGCTTTTTGTATTTTATAAAAGCCTTTATTTTTGCCGGTGGCAATATCCCAGACCGCAAAGGTGGTTTTTTCGGCGGTAACAGCCACGCTATTATCAAAAGCAATGGCTACGGCATAAACTAAGCTATCTTCAGCCTGCTGTTGAAACCATTGGTATTTAAGCGCTTGCTGTTGATTATCCCAAAGGGCGACCCCATGATGGATAGAAGACACTAAGCTGTATTGACCATCGTGCGATAACGCAGATGAAAAGGCGCCCTGTGCAGTGTGCTCAAAACTGGCCACTGCTTGTTGTTTTTCATCACTACATGCAATTGTTAATAAACAGCAAGTGGCGACTAAAAAAGTACGAAATAACGACATATTACAGGTATTTCCTCTTAACTCTTAGTGACTGAGAGGTTAGACTAGGTCTCGTTAAACGCCTAGGTTGTTTGTCTAATCACTGGATATGTTTTTAGTTTAGCTATTAAACAAGCAGCCTACCATGTAGGCCGTTAATCTTTAACTAGTAATATTACAATAAATGGCAACTGCAAAGTGTGTCGGAGATTTAAAATGAGAAAGACGATTAAATTGTCATTGATTGCAGCGTCAGTTTTAGCGCTTACAGCTTGTAATCAAGAAGCAAAAAAAGAGCAAGCAGACGTTAAGCTAGATACTGTAGCACAGCAACAAGCGTACGGTATTGGTGCATCTGTGGGTAACTTTTTAAATAAAGACCTAGCGGATAAAAAAGAAATTGGTATTGAATTAGACCAAGCTTTATTAATGCGAGGCTTTGAAGATGCACTTGCGGGTAATGCAAAAATTGACGAAGAGAAAATTCGTGAAGTACTAACAGCATTAGACGAATCAGTGCGTACTAAACAAGAAGAAAAAGCAAAAGTAGAGTCTGAAAAAAGCAAAGCTGAAGGTGAAAAATACCTAGCTGATAACGCTAAAAAAGAAGGCGTGATGGTTACTGAGTCTGGTTTACAGTACGAAGTAATGAGCGAAGGCGAAGGCGCAAAACCAGTAGCAACTGATGTGGTTAAAGTACATTATAAAGGCACATTGTTAGACGGTACTGAGTTCGATAGCTCTTACTCACGTAACGAGCCGACAACGTTCCCACTAAACCGTGTAATTCCTGGTTGGACTGAAGGTTTACAACTTATGCCTGTAGGGTCTAAGTACAAATTTACTATTCCTTCAGACCTTGCTTACGGCGATCGTGACTTAGGTAAAATTCCTGCTAATTCAACACTTATTTTTGAAGTTGAATTATTAGAAATTCAAAATGATGCAGAAGCTGCCGCTGCAGAATAAGCGTTATAGATAATAAAAAAGGGACCTTAGGTCCCTTTTTTATTACGTTGAATAACTAATTAGTCAGTGTGATTAGAAAATAAGTTATCAATCAGCTCATCTTCAAGTGCAAAGCGCGCTTCGAGTGCTTCACCCATTACTGAAAGATCATTATCAAAGCCTTCTAGTAAATCTTCAGCGTCTACCTCAGCGTACTTATCGTTGAAATCCAGAGCGATGTCAGTGGTATCTGAAATACGTGGGTATATCGTATTAGCGAGTTGCTGGCTTTCTAGGCCTTTCTTTTCGCAGGCTTTAGCAATATCGTCGTACACTTCAAAGTGGCCGGCCGATAAATAATCCATTAAAATTTGGCAAAATGCCTGAATTTGTGATGGTTCAGGCAAAGACTGATCTTTTTTCTCATAAGGTGAAAAGCCTGCAATTTTACAGTAAAGCACAATCAGCTCTTGGCGTTCGTTTAACCAATTATCGATGACCGTATGGCTACCCCCCCACTTTTGTTGAGCTTTTTCTACACGCTTCAGCATAATTCTTCTCCTAAGCTGGGTTGGATTTTTTAAATTAAAAATAAAACTTATGTTATCCAAGATATATTTAATTGGCGTGTATATCAACAAGTAAAATAGATGTAATACCAGAGGGAATTTTGTTTAAGGGTATAAGTTGTAAGTAATTTATTCCAGGCAAGAAAAAACCACCTATTACGGTGGTTTAATTTCTTTATTAGACTTGTTTAAACAAGCATTCTTATTTTTATTAGAGATTTTTATTATTTTTATATTAACAATTTTTGTTATTGTTTTGTTAACGCGGGAGATACAATATCAAGCTTTTTTAGATGTTGCAAATAGTTTAATGAAAAGTTTTTATTATTAACGTTTGTTTGGTTGTTTTATGTACAAAGTAACATGAAAATTAAAAATTACTTGATCTAGCGCTACTCTGTAGCGATTTAATCGCTTAGCGATAGAGGGGGCGTGAATATGGTGGTACAATCTTGCACAATTTCTAAAAGCCCTAGGACTCTATACGCTATGAGCGAATTAAAAAACGACCGTTATTTACGTGCCCTTGCCAAGCAACCTGTTGATGTCACGCCGGTATGGATGATGCGTCAAGCAGGACGTTATTTACCTGAATACCGTGCTACACGTGCACAAGCGGGCGATTTTATGAGCCTGTGTAGAAATGCTGAGTTAGCCTGTGAAGTAACATTACAGCCTTTGCGCCGTTACCCATTAGATGCAGCTATTTTGTTTAGTGATATTTTAACTATTCCCGATGCAATGGGATTAGGCTTGTACTTCGAAACAGGCGAAGGCCCTAAGTTTGAACGCCCAATTTCGTCACTAGCTGATGTTAAAAAAATTCCTAAACTTGATCCTACCGATGAGCTTGGCTATGTAATGAACGCAGTGAGCACTATTCGTCGTGAACTTAAAGGCGAAGTGCCATTAATTGGTTTTTCTGGTTCGCCTTGGACACTTGCAACTTACATGGTTGAAGGTGGTAGCAGTAAAGTATTTGGTAAAATCAAAAAAATGGCGTTTGCTGAGCCGCAAACACTGCATTTATTACTCGATAAACTAGCTGATTCGGTGATAGATTACTTAAACGCGCAAGTTAAAGCGGGTGCGCAATCGCTAATGGTATTTGACTCATGGGGCGGTGTACTAAGCCCGCGTGATTACAATGAGTTTTCATTGCAATACATGCATAAAATTGTTGATGGCTTAATTCGTGAATACGATGGCCGTAAAGTACCGGTTACTTTATTTACCAAAAATGGTGGTCAGTGGATTGAAGCGATTGCCGCAACGGGCTGTGACGCAGTAGGTTTAGATTGGACTATTAACATTGGTGATGCTAAACGTCGTGTTGGCGATAAAGTTGCACTGCAAGGTAATATGGACCCATCAATGCTTCATGGTACGCCTGATCGTATTCGCCAAGAGGTTGGTACTATTTTAGAAGACTTTGGTACTGGCAATGGCCATGTATTTAATTTAGGCCACGGTATTACACCAGATGTTGACCCAGAAAATGCCGGTGTATTCATTAACGCCGTGCATGAATTAAGTGCGCAATATCATAAATAGTTTCTAAATAACGATGAGTTATTAAAAAAGCCCGCTTGATTCAAGCGGGCTTTTTGTTACCTAGTGCTTAATATTACTTAAACAAGCGATTTAAACCATTTAACGCCGCAACTCGGTAGGCTTCTGCCATCGTTGGGTAGTTAAACGTGGTATTTACAAAGTAGTCGATGGTGTTGCCACCATTTTTTTGTTCCATAATAGCTTGGCCAATATGCACAATTTCAGAGGCACGCTCACCAAAGCAGTGCACGCCGAGTACTTCTTTGGTTTCTGTATGAAATAATATTTTTAAACTGCCCACATCGGTGCCTGCAATTTGCGCGCGGGCTAAATGTTTAAATTGCGCACGTCCCACTTCATACGGTACTTTTGCAGCAGTTAATTGCTGCTCTGTTTTACCGACAGAACTCATTTCAGGAATAGTATAAATACCGGCTGGAATATCAATAATCAGCTTTTCATCACAATTACCACACGCGATGGCATCTGCGGCAATTCGACCTTGATCAAAGGCAGCACTCGCAAGGCTTGGATAGCCAATAACATCACCTACCGCGTATACATTGTCTACTTCTGTTTGGTAGGTTTCGTTTACTTTTATCTGTCCGCGGCTATCTGCTTTTAAGCCAATGGCTTCTAAATTAAGGGTATCAGTGTTACCTGTTCGGCCATTGGCAAATAAAATACAGTCAGCTTTAACACGTTTGCCCGATTTTAAATGCATAACAACGCAGTCATCACGGGTTTCAATGCGATCAAACTCTTCGTTATGACGAATTACAATACCGCTATTCCAAAAGTGATAGCTTAATGCATCAGATATTTCAGCATCCATGAACGCCAATAAGCGATCGCGAGTATTCACTAAGTCGACTTTGGCACCTAGCCCTTTAAAGATAGACGCATATTCACAACCAATTACACCCGCGCCGTATATAAGTACGCGATGCGGGTCGTGTTCAAGGCCTAAAATAGTGTCACTTTCGTAAATTCGTGAGTGGGTGAAATCCACCCCTGGTGGGCGATAAGGTCGTGAGCCGGTAGCAATAACAATCGTTTGTGCAGTAAGGCGCTCAGTAGAACCGTCATTACGTCTAATTTCAATAGTGTGCTTATCAACAAAGCTAGCGTCGCCTTGAAACATATGAATGCGGTTACGATCGTAAAAACTGCTGCGTAAGTTTGACTGCTTTGAAATTACCGAACTGGCATGGCGTAAAATATCAGGAAAGGTAAGTCTTACCGGACGCTCGCCTACGTTAAATAAAGGATTTGCTTTGTATTCAATGTAGCGACTAACAGAATGACGAAGTGCCTTTGAAGGAATGGTACCCCAATGTACACAGCCACCACCCACGGCTGTTTGGCGTTCAATAACCGCTACTTTTTTGTTACTTTTAGAGAGGTTCATAGCGGTCCCTTCACCGCCAGGACCCGTGCCAATAATGATTGCATCATATTGGTATGTCACGGGTACTTTTTTCTTTTCTGGTTGTTTGGCCACAGCCACTCCTATTTTAACTAAAAGAGGCTTTTAATAACCTCGCATTAAGTGCTAGCCATGCCTGTTTTTGTGTTTCCCAGGCGGCCTCAAGCTCGTGATATTGTGCCATTAATGCCGACTTTTCACACTGCTTTGCCATATTATTTTTTTTAGCTTCCAACACTTGTTTTTGTAATGAGCAATAATTTTGCAGTTTTTTAAGCAACAAATCGTACTCTTGTTGTAATAATGTAAGCTTATCTTGCGCTAAAGGCAATTTTGCGAGGCGACCTTGTGTTTTGCTCATCAAGGTTTCTGCTTTAGCTTTTTCTATGCGCTCAACCGGTGTGCGCTTTAATTTACTCGCTAAACCAAGTGCAGCTAACGAGCGGATCATCCATTTAGTTGGGTCGTAATGAAACCACTTAATGCCGTTGCGGTAATCGCTAGCAAAAATATGATGAAAGTTATGATAACCCTCGCCATAAGTAAATAAGGCTAAAAAGCCGTTATCGCGTGCGGTATTTTTTTCTGTGTAAGGGCGAGAACCCCAAATGTGCGCAACAGAGTTAATAAAAAAGGTAAAATGCTGGCTCAGTACTAAACGAAGTAGTCCCGTTAGTAATAACATGCCCCACACATCACCTAACATTAAACCTAATACCAGTGGTAAACCAACATTCATGGCAACTACCAGCTTTAAGTAATGTTTATGTTGCCACATCACTATTTTATTGCGTTGTAGGTCGCGGCAATTGCTGTAATCACCGTAGCTATCGCCTTGGTAGTCGCGCAGCATCCAGCCTATGTGACTATACCAAAAGCCGTTGGTAGCGGCATAAGGGTCTTTTACAGGGTCATCAACTTGACCGTGGTGAATACGATGATCGCTGCTCCAATGCAGCGCACTGTTTTGCAAAGCAAACGCGCCGCCTAAGGCAAAAATAAATTCAACGACCGGGTGTGCGTTGTAGGTTTTGTGCGCCCATAAACGATGGTAACCCGCAGTGATCGATAATCCCGCGAAAAACATGCAAGCTACAAAAGCAGCCCATTGTGTGCCTGTAAAGCCATAGTTAAACCCATACCAAGGTACAAGTGTAACAGCAGCCAAAAACGTCAGGCTAAAGAAAAGGACGTTGGTCCATATAAGTGGTGGTTTTTTCATCTTTCTCATTTCTCAGCGTACAACTGTACGCTAAAATAATATTTCAATCTGCTGCCGTCAAGTATTAGACTGTACTATTAGCTATTTTTTTAATTAAAAATTTATTACAAATTCATTCAGGGAGCTGTTGATGTCGGGCGTTAGAGCACAACAGAAACAAAAAACACGACAAGCATTAATTGAAGCTGCTTTTAATCAGCTTAGTGCTGATCATAGCTTTTCAAATTTGAGCTTGCGTGAAGTAGCGCGCGAAGCCGGTATTGCGCCCACCTCTTTTTACCGTCACTTTAAAGATATGAACGAGCTAGGTTTAACCATGGTTGATGAAGCGGGTTTAACGCTGCGTCAGCTGATGCGTCAAGCTCGTAGGCGAATAGCCAGTGGCGGCAGTGTAATAAATACGTCTGTGGTTACTTTTATGGAGTTTATTGATAACTCTAGTAATCAATTTAGATTATTGCTGCGTGAACGCTCAGGTACCTCAAAAGCATTTAGAGCGGCAGTAGCACGTGAAGTGAAACACTTTATTTTAGAGCTTGCTCATTATTTAGAAAGTGAAACGCCCTGTGATGCGATTCATGCGTATATTCAGGCAGAGGCTATGGTTACGTTGGTATTTAATGCTGGCGCCGAAGCGCTAGATATTGAAGGTCAGCAACGCGATGAATTAATTGAGCGAGTTATTTGGCAGTTACGCTATATTACTCGTGGTGCGTCAAATTACGTACGCGCAGAAAAGAAAGAGTAAATATTAAAAAAAGTTAAAATAAGCACTGTACTTTACGGTGCTTGTTAATTTAAACGCCACGCCCTCCAAGGTTGAATTCTTTATCTCTTTTTTATCTATTTATTGAATTTAAAATCCCTTAAAAGTCTTGTGTAATTATTTTTATGGCATTTTTATGCTTGCACCTACTGCGCTGCAATGATAAAAATAAGCCTCATTGGACACACACACAAGAAAACAAATGCAAACTAATCGTTTAATTACACTAAAACTAAACCTCTTACTGCTGTGGCAAGTGAGCGGGGATTAGTGTGTTTGCATTGAGCTAAACAACAAAACCCCGCAATTGCGGGGTTTTTTTTATCTCGCTGCAGGGATAAATCGAAATTTGGGTAACACAGGAATGAGAGGCAGTTATGCAAGAGCAAGATAAAGTATGGATTTTTGATACCACCTTACGTGATGGCGAACAGGCACTTAAAGCAAGCCTGACTGAAGATGATAAAATTCAACTAGCGCATACCATTAGCCGCTTAAATGTGGATGTCATGGAAGTGGGCTTTCCGGTTTCGAGCCCCGCTGACTTTCGCTCAGTGCAGCGAATTGCCACTGAAGTAAAAGGCCCTATTATTTGTGGCTTAGCACGCTCGGTTGCCAAAGATATTGAAGCCTGTGGCGAGGCGCTTCGCAGTGCACAGCAAAGCCGTATTCATACTTTTATTGCAACCAGCCCTTTACACCTTGAGCATAAACTACGTATGAGCTTAGATGATGCAACCGCGATGGCGGTTAAATCAATCAAGCTTGCCCGTAATTACACTGATGATGTGGAATTTTCATGTGAAGACGCAGGACGTACACCACATTGGGATTTATGCAAAATAGTTGAGCAAGCTATTAATGCCGGTGCATCCACGATTAACTTGCCAGATACCGTCGGTTTTGTAACGCCAGATGAATACGCAGCAATGATCCGTCATTTAATGAACAACGTGCCAAATATTGATAAAGCCCGTTTAAGTGTGCATTGCCATAACGACTTAGGCTTAGCCGTTGCTAACTCTGTTGCTGCCGTTCAAGCCGGTGCGCGCCAAATCGAATGCACCATTAATGGTATAGGGGAGCGCGCGGGTAATTGTTCACTTGAAGAAGTGGCGATGATCATGAAAATGCGCAAAGACCATTTAAACGTATATACCGATATAAAAAGCGAAGAAATTTACCGCGCCTCTCGCCAAGTAGCCAAAATTTGTAATATGCCGGTACAGCCAAATAAAGCGATTGTTGGCGAAAATGCGTTTGCCCACAGTTCAGGTATTCACCAAGATGGTGTATTAAAAGCGCAAAATACCTATGAAATTATGTCACCTGAAAGTGTGGGTGTGCCAAGTAATCAATTAAATATGACCTCGCGTTCAGGGCGTCATGTTATAGAGCATCGCTTAGAAGAGTTAGGTTATCAAAAATCTGATTACGACATGGATAGCTTATACCAAAGTTTCGTTGCGTTAGCTGACCAAAAAGGCACAGTATATGACTACGACCTAGAAGCAATGATTTACTTTAATCAAATCAGTGACAAAGATGAAAAATATCAATTAGAGTTTGTTCACTCTACGTCGAACTCTCAATCGGTAGCCAGCTCAACGATAGGTTTGTTGATTGATGGCGAAGCAAAACAAGAAGCGGCCACAGGTAACGGCCCGGTAGAAGCCTCATTTGCAGCCATTGAGCGCTTAACTGGTATGAGCGTTGAAATGATTGAATACAATTTAGAGGCCACCGGCCAAGGTGCAAGCTCATTAGGACAAGTGAATATTATTGCTAAATATGATGGCCGTCCTTATCACGGTGCCGGTATTGCGGCCGATGTGGTCGAAGCCTCAGTACGCGCTATGGTTCGGGTTTATAACTTAATTTATCGAGCACAAAAAGTGTCTGATTTAAAACAACAAAGGAAAGCAGGATGAGTAAAACACATTACAGCGTTGCCGTATTAGCGGGCGACGGTATTGGCCCAGAAGTTATGGCAGCTGCAGAGCAAGTGCTTGATGCAGTAAGTGATAAGTTTGGCTTTACTCTGAACCGTGAACACCATGCTATTGGTGGCGCTGCCATTGATGAATTTGGCAAAGCACTTCCTGATACGACCTTAAAAGCGTGTGAAAACGCCGATGCTATTTTATTTGGCTCCGTGGGTGGCCCTAAGTGGGAACATTTACCACCGAATGACCAACCGGAGCGCGCGTCATTGTTACCACTGCGCAAGCACTTTGGTTTGTTTTGTAACTTACGCCCTGCTCAGTTGTTACCCGCATTAAGCGCTGCATCACCACTACGTGCTGATATTAGCGAAAAAGGGTTTGATATTTTATGTGTGCGCGAGCTAACGGGTGGTATTTATTTTGGTGAGAAAGGCCGCAGTGGCGAAGGGGCAGAAGAAACTGCATTTGATACGCAAACTTATTCACGTAAAGAGATAGAGCGCATTGCACGTTTTGCTTTTGAGGCCGCTAAGTTGCGCAGCAATCATGTGACCTCGGTTGATAAAGCCAATGTTTTAGCATCAAGCGTTTTATGGCGCGAAGTGGTAACCGAAGTGAGTAAAGACTTTCCAGAAGTGAGCTTAGATTACATTTATGTAGATAACGCAGCGATGCAACTGGTTAAGCAACCTAGCCAGTTTGATGTATTACTTTGCGATAATTTATTTGGTGATATTTTATCGGACGAGTGCGCCATGATCACCGGTTCGATGGGGTTATTACCGTCGGCAAGTTTGAATCAATCAGGCTTTGGCTTGTATGAACCCGCGGGTGGTTCAGCGCCTGATATCGCCGGGAAAGGGGTGGCAAACCCAATCGCACAAATTTTAAGTGCCGCATTAATGCTACGTTACTCATTAGGCCAAGACGAAGCGGCTCGTACGATTGAAAAAGCAGTCGCAGAGGCGGTTGAAGCCGGTGTGGGAACGCCAGATATTTATCCGCAGGGCGGCTATACCACCACCGATGTAGCAGCGGCCATCGTTTCACGCATTTAATTATTAAAGCCACAGCACCGTCAGGCTGTGGCTCAATCAGATCAGGGAGTTAGCAAGTGGCCCAAACCTTATACAATAAAATTTGGCAAGCACATACCGTTGCCAGTATTAATGAGCAAACCGATTTACTTTATATTGACCGTCATTTAGTACACGAAGTGACGTCACCACAAGCATTTGCAGGCTTACGTGAAAAAAATCGTAAAGTGCGTTGTCCAGAAAAAACCATTGCCACCATGGATCATAATGTTTCAACTAAAAGTCGTTCACTGGATGCAGCCAGCGAAGTCTCTAAAAATCAATTAATGGCACTGGATGCAAACTGTAAAGAATTTGGCATTTTGCTGTACGACTTAAATTCAGTAAACCAAGGCATAGTGCATGTTATTGGCCCTGAGCAGGGGATTACTTTACCAGGTACCACTATAGTCTGCGGCGATAGTCATACTTCAACGCATGGTGCGTTTGGTGCCTTGGCACATGGTATTGGTACCTCAGAGGTTGAGCATGTATTAGCTACGCAAACGCTACAGCAAAAAAAGGCGAAGTCGTTAAAAATTCAAATTAACGGTGTATTACGCCCTACAGTAACAGCTAAAGATTTAATTATGGCGGTTATTGGTAAGCTAGGCACTGCTGGTGGCACTGGCTATGTGGCGGAATTTTGTGGTGAAGGCATAGAAGCTCTATCAATGGAAGCCCGTATGACATTGTGTAACATGAGCATTGAAATGGGTGCCAAGGCAGGTTTAATTGCCCCAGATAAAATCACTTACGAGTACTTAAAAGGGCGCCCGTTTGCACCTAAAGGTGCTGATTTTGATGCCGCTGTTGCCTACTGGGAAACTTTAAAAACGGATGATGGTGCTCATTTTGATTTAGAAGTAGAGTTAGATGCAGGCAGTATTCAACCGCAAGTTACTTGGGGGACTAATCCAGAGCAAGTGATTGGCGTTGATGAATGTATTCCAGATCCAGATAAAGAAACCGATTTAATTAAAGCCGATGCAATTCGCAGTGCGCTTAAATACATGGGCTTAAAAGCGGGCGATAAACTATCAAGCGCCAAAGTAGACACGGTATTTATTGGCTCATGCACCAACAGCCGCATTGAAGATTTACGCGCTGCAGCAAAAATTGTTGAAGGTAAACAGGTTTTAGCTGGTATTGAAGCGCTGATTGTTCCAGGCTCAGGCTTAGTTAAGCAGCAAGCTGAAGATGAAGGCTTAGCCGATATTTTTAAAGCTGCAGGGTTTGAGTGGCGCGAGCCGGGTTGTTCGATGTGTTTAGCTATGAACGATGACCGTTTAGGAGCTGGTAAACGCTGTGCTTCCACCTCGAATCGTAATTTTGAAGGTCGCCAAGGGCGCGGCGGGCGTACACACTTAGTGAGCCCTGCAATGGCGGCAGCAGCTGCAATACATGGTCACTTTGTTGATATTAGAGGAGAAGCTTAATGAGCATCTATTTTAGCGGCTTAATGGCCCCACTTGATAAAAACAACGTCGATACCGACCAAATTATTCCTAAGCAGTTTTTAACTTCAACCAGCCGTGATGGTTTTGATGCAGCACTGTTTTACGATTGGCGTTATTTAGATAATGGCGAGCCAAACCCTGAATTTATTTTAAATCGTCCTTGTTACCAAGGTGCGCAAATATTATTAACCCGCGATAATTTTGGCTGTGGCTCATCACGCGAGCACGCACCATGGGCATTAAAGCAATATGGGTTTGAAGTGATTTTAGCTGAAAGCTTTGCTGATATTTTCTTTAATAACTGTGGTAACAATCAAATGCTTGCTATTACATTGCCAGCGCAAACGCTGGAAGAGTTATTTGTGTTAAGTGAGCAGCACGACGATATTCACATTGATGTGGATCTTGAAAACCAGTTACTTACCAGCAATAAGTTTGCGCCAATTCGCTTTGATATTCGCAAAGACGTGAAAGAGCGTTTATTAAGTGGCTTAGACTTTATTGGTGTAACCGAAACCCTCAATCCGCAAATTGATGCGTTTGAAAAGCAGTTAGCCGCAGAGAGACCGTGGCAGTAACCTTTTACATATGAAACTGGAGCGCAACTTAGGTTGCGCTTTTTTAATCGCTTATATTAAAAAACCACGCAATAAGCTTGCTAATGTAATCATTGCCATTAGTAATAAATTGAGAGTTTTAAATTTCTGGTAGCGGACTACCTTTGGGTCGTTGATAGTCGAAAAAAAACCATCTTTAAATGACTCAGCAAGATTGGCATAGGGTGTCCCATCTAATGAATTTTGTGATAATTTTTTCCATTGTTCTGGGTGCTGCTCAGCAAGGTGTTGATATATGTGCAGAGTGTAGCGATTTTGAATAATTAATAGTAATACGATGATTATTAAGCCGATATATTTTTCCATTTAAATATGTGCTCCGCGCTAAAACTGGCTTTACGTTTATACCAATCCGCAATAATACTCAATCATTTTGCGGGGCTAAACGTGTCGCTATCTGTGTTAAAAAATTCTAATTTCGAACAACTAAATAGCGAATTTTTTGCCTAGCTATCACCCCGTTTTTCCTGCCTCAAAATAGACCGCTTAATTAAGCGAATTGGTATTAGTTATTTCCCCTTTATCAAACAACAATATTTAATTTCTTATCTTCTTTCAAGCGATATTTTTTTACTAATTAATTAAAGTAAAACCCTATTGTTCTGTTAATTTTTATTGCTGTTCATCGTGATTATTTTCTTTGTGTTTGCTTAAACGCTAAGCTGATTTTTTACATGTTTAGGGACACATTATGAAATTATTAACAGCTGCAGCGTTTATGCTGGCATCCACTGCTGCATTAGCACGTCCAGCGCCTTTGGTATCAATTCCAAGTCATGATAGCTTTTTCAATAGTATTGCTGCTCACTGCGGTAAAGCTTTCGAGGGTAAAGTAACGGTTGATAATGCAACAGGGCCGAGTTCATTTGCCGATAAAAAGTTAATTATGCATGTGCGTAAGTGTAATGACCGTGAGTTACAGGTGCCGTTTCATGTCGGTGATGATGCTTCACGTACGTGGATCATTACTAAAACAGGTAGTGGTTTGAGCCTAAAGCACGATCATCGCCATAAAGATGGCAGCGATGATGTGTCTACTATGTATGGCGGTCATACTGTGGATGCGGGTTTTGCTAATATGCAGTCATTCCCTGCAGATCAGTATTCAAAAGAGTTATTTGTTAGCCAAGGCATACCGCAATCGGTAGGCAATACATGGCAAATGTATATTTACCCTGAACAGTTCACTTATCGACTTATTCGCCAAGGTCGCGAATTCCGTGTTGATTTTGATTTAACTAAACCTATCACACCACCGGCTGCGCCGTGGGGATATGGCGTTAACTAACTTAGTTCAGGTTAACTACAGTAAAACCACAGGCTATTTTAATACTCAGTGGTTTTACTGAAAATAACGAGGTGTTATTTTTTTGAGGTTTTTTCTGCAGGCATTTCACACTGCACAAATACACTGAGCGGTGGCTGATAAGCACGCGGTTTAGTTGGAAAGCGTTGGTACTCCTGCACGCCCTCAGTCACTTTTAACATAAAAGGATTATCGTGACATAAACGATTTGCGTGGCGCAACAAAAACACACTTTGGTTTCTAAAATGTGGGTAGTCGTCAGACTGTATTTCTAGGTGGTAATTGTTAGTGTCTATTTGAGTTTGCTTATAATGCACCTTTTCATCAAAATCATAAAGTCGCTGCATTTCACTTTGCTCTGCCGACACACTCAAACACCCCGTTAATAAACACCAGCTAATAATTCCATGTATGTAATGATTGGCTTTTATACTCATAAACCTTTAACTCCATCTTGATTTTGGGTAGTGTGATCAGCATATCTATTAAACCCGTTATGATATAAGTCTAACACCCAAAAAGGGGAAATGTGATGTTCAAGCAAATTAAACAGCTTTTTTCGAGTATTGATCAGCAAGATTATGATATTGAACAACATGATTTAAAAACAGCGGTTGCCGCATTATTAATTGAGGTAATGCGAGCGGATAACGATTTACAGGCTGATGAGCAACATACGCTAAGTCTAACATTAAAAAAATATTTTGATTTAACGGATGAAGCAGTAGATGAGTTAACCGAGCAAGCAAGTGCAAGCTTAGATGACGCCATTGATTATTTTCAATTTTCTAAGCAAATTAACAATCAATGTAGTGCACAGCAACGCATTGATATAGTTGAATTACTTTGGCGTTTAGCGTACTCCGATGGAGAACTTGATCCACAAGAAGAATACGTTATTCGTCGTGTTGCTAATTTATTGT
Source organism: Pseudoalteromonas sp. 23_GOM-1509m (assembly GCF_000518425.1). Classification (NCBI taxonomy): domain Bacteria; kingdom Pseudomonadati; phylum Pseudomonadota; class Gammaproteobacteria; order Alteromonadales; family Pseudoalteromonadaceae; genus Pseudoalteromonas; species Pseudoalteromonas sp. 23_GOM-1509m. The sequence goes on along the minus strand of NZ_JADO01000020.1, from coordinate 78,253 downwards.
ATGTTACCCATGAAGACTTTATTGCTGCAAAGCTTGCAGCAACAAAGTTATAGTGGCTGCTTATTTAAGCTTACTTGCTACGCTAACTAACTGCTGTGCAAGACCAGCCACTTTTTCAGCGGTAGCGGGGTCGCTAATTCGACCGTTGTCATCTAATAAAGTATGAATAGCCGGTACTGCCAGTTGGTTCGCTAATACTAAGCTGCCAATGCCTGATAATATATCACGCACATGATTTAAGCCCCGTAAACCGCCCAACCCACCTGGTGAGGCTGCATATAACGCGGTTACTTTATTTGCAAATGCAGGCTCTGCGCCTTGTTCGGTGCGCGATGCCCAATCAATAGCATTTTTTAACACGGCGGTAATAGAGCCATTATATTCTGGGCTGGCCAGCAAAATGCCATCGGCTGCGCGAAGTTTGTCTTTAAGTTGTTGTACACCGGCTGGTGTGCCTTGTGCCTCGAGATCTTCATCAAACATAGGAATGGCTAAGTCTGCGAGTTTAATCACTTCTACTTCAGCGCCACTTTCTAAAGCAAAGCGTGCCGCTTCGTTAATGAGTTTTTGATGAAAGCTATCTTTACGTAAGCTACCTGCTAGGGCAATAATTTTTGGTGTTGTCATGAGCTGCTCCTGATAATGAGTTTGTATAATGTGACTTTAACAAATAATCACTTGCAGAAAAGCCAAATAAACGCAAAACTTGTGTGCGTATATGCACAGATTAAAGAGTAGTTATCATGGCAATTCAATTTAATGATTGGCAAGACCTGAAGGTTGCTTACGAGGTAGCGCGCTTAGGTACTTTAACTGCCGCGGCCGAAGTGTTAGATGTTCACCATAGTACGGTGCTCAGGCGAATAAATAACTTAGAAAAAAGCTTAAATGCGCGACTATTTCATCGCCATGCTCGCGGCTACAAAGTCACAGAAATTGGCGCTAAGTTATTTACCACAGCACAAGCGATTAATGGTGAACTAGAGCGCCTACATAATGACATTATTGCTGCAGATAGCACCTTGCAAGGTAGCTTGTTACTCACCACAGTTAGTGGCTTTATTGATGTATTAAGTGAGGTGTGTGAGCAGTTTCAAACCTTGCATCCGCAAGTGCAATTACAAGTGATTATGGATCAAAAACGCTTACGTTTAGATCATGGCCAAGCACATATCGCAGTAAGAGCTGGACCCAGACCGGATGAGGGTGATTATATTGCTCAGCATTTAGCGGCGCTCTCGTCAGGATTTTATGCATCAAAGCATTACATTAGCCGTTATGGGTTGCCACAAACATTAGCGCAACTATCGCTGCATAGCTTTGTGTCAGGTGTAGCAGGGTATAATGCCAAAGTGCCTTACTTTGCATGGGTTGATGAAAATATTCCCCCGTCGCAAGTTAAGCTAAGAGTGTCAGAAACCTCAGAAGCGACCCGCGCCATCGTTAAAGGACTCGGTATTGGCGGATTACAGCATGATGTTGCAGCGCAATACTCTGATTTAGTCCCTGTACTGCCTAATGAACTGAGTTGGCCAACCGATTTGTGGCTGGTTACGCATCATTTAGTGCATCGAACGGCAAAAGTTCAAGCGTTTAGTCAGCTATTAAAAAATTATTTTAAGCAGCGAAAGTTAAGTTAAAAAGGCTACAACGATTTTTTTATTGAAACACCTAAGCGCTTGGCTAGCCGCGTTAAGTTAGCGCGGTCGACCTGTAAACTACGCGCTGTGCTTGCCCAGTTATAATTATGTTGTTTAAGTTGCTGTATTATAAGTTGCTGAGTATAGGTATCTGTGGCTTGCTTTAACGAAATGTTGTTTGCTAAAGGTGGGATTACAAGCTGGTTTGAGTGTTCAAGAGCTAAGGTGTTAACATCGCTTAAATTTAGCTCACAATGCGCAGGTTCAATAGTAATAATTGGTTGCTGCCACTGATGTTGTTTAGCCTTTAATGCAGCCCGATTAATCACATGCTCAAGCTCCCTCACATTGCCTGGCCAGTCATATTTTTTAAGCAGCAGTTGCGTTTCAATACTGAGTTTTAGCTGTTTAATAGCGAGCTTGCGGGCTGTTTTTTCTGCAAAATAACCGGCTAATAAAATAACATCTTCATCACGGGCTTTCAATGGAGCGACTGTGAGTGGATAAACACTTAATCGATGGTACAAATCGGCGCGAAACCGTCCTTGTGTTACTTCGTGTTTTAGGTCGCGATTGGTTGCTGCAATCACTCTAACATCGACATATTTAAGTTCATCTTCGCCAACGGTTTGTACTTCGCCACTTTGCAGTACGCGTAATAATTTACTTTGCATAGCCAGAGGCAGCTCGCCGATTTCATCTAAAAATAAGGTGCCGCCATCGGCTAACTGAAATTTACCTTGGCGGGCATTTTGGGCGCCGGTAAAAGCGCCTTTTGCATGGCCAAAAAATTCACTTTCTGCGAGGTTTTCAGGCAGTGATGCACAATTTAAATGAATTAATGGCTGATCTTTACGTGCGGAGTGTAAGTGAATATTACGTGCCACCAACTCTTTGCCGACCCCAGTATCACCTAAAATAAGGACACTAAAGTTTGATGCCGCAACCAGTTTTATCTCATTTTTAAGCGTTTGTATTGCTGAGCTTTGGCCAATAATTTCACCACCATCACGTTTGAGCGCCTCACGGTTTAACGCTTGTACTAATTCACTAGAGTGCTGCGCATGTTGTTTGTAATGGGCAAGCTCTAGGGCTGTTTTAAAGTGCGCACTGCACAAGGTTTGTAAGGTGTTGAGTGTATCAGTGGTAATACCGTCAAACGCATTGGCGTTAAGGCTATCAAAGGTCAGAATGCCAAGTAGTGCGTTTTTATCATAAAGGGGTAACCCTAAGCAGGCATGCACTGGAATATCACCGGTTTTAGCCAGTAGTAGCCCGTCGTATGGATCAGGTAGTGGACAGTCATGTGCAAATTGCAGAGCCAAACGACTACTGCAGATGGCTTTAAGGCGAGGATGCTCCGCAATATCAAAACGTCGTCCTAGGCTATCGGGCATAAGCCCTTTAATGGCTAAGGGTTTTAATTGCTCACCTTGGCGAATTAATAATGCACTGGCATCGCTGGGAATAACACGTTCAACCGTGGCTAAAAGTTGCTCAAAACTGTGAGCATGTAACGTACTTTGCGCAAGTTCTAATGCAACTTGCGTCAGGTTGAATTGTTGGTTCATGTCAAAATGACCTTTTAGTGTATTTTTACAGGTTTTATAGTAGGTCATAAAGACCCATCTTGTAAAGCGAGTTAATTTAACCTTTTGAATATTATAGGTTTAATTGGTTGGCACACTCTGTGTAATGCTAAATGCAAGCAGTTAGTTATTACATAGGAAATAAACATGTTATCCGATAAAACCATACAAATAGTTAAAAGCACGGTGCCATTGCTTGCAGAGGCAGGTACGGTCGTAACCGATCATTTTTACAAGCGCATGTTTAGTCATAATCCCGAGCTTAAACATATTTTTAATATGACTAATCAAGAAACGGGTCGTCAGCAATTTGCATTATTTAATGCGTTGGCTGCGTACGCGCAAAATATTGATAATTTAGCCGTGTTAAAAGAGGCGCTAGCGCGAATTAATCATAAGCATACCAGCTTAAATATTTTACCTGAGCATTATCCTATTGTGGGCGCACATTTAATCGGTACGTTAAAAGAGCTTATTCCTGAGCAGTTTACTGCCGATGTTGAATATGCGTGGCGCGAAGCCTACGGTGTACTTGCTGATATTTGTATTACCGAAGAAGCGGCATTGTATGCGCACAGTAAAAACAACCATGGTGGCTGGGCAGGCACGCGCCAGTTTGAAATTACTGATAAACATATTGAATCTGAATTCGTAACTAGTTTTACGCTGACACCTGTGGATGGTAAAGCAGTTATTACCTACAAGCCAGGACAGTACATTGGCATTAAAGTTAAGCCTGAGGGCGCAGAATATGAAGAGATCCGCCAGTATTCTATTTCGCAAAAGAGCAATGCTAAAAACTATCGTATTAGCGTTAAAAAAGAGTGCCAACCAAAGCCTGGCGTGGTGTCTAATTATTTACACTCACTAGAGCAAGGCGCACGAGTAGAGTTATACCCGCCAGCGGGAGATTTCATTTTAAAAAATGAGGCAACTCCAGTGGTACTTATTTCAGCAGGCGTTGGCCAAACCCCGATGATGGCGATGCTGCAAACGCTACTTAGTGGTGATAAAAATCAAGCGATTAGTTATTTGCACGCGTGTGAAAACAGCCGCGAATTTTCATTTAAAGGGTATTTAGCGCAGCAAACGGCAATGCATCCACAGCTAAAAACATTTACTTGGTTTAATCAAGGTGGCGAGGAGTGTGATTTCACTGGGCTAATGGATTTATCGGTGCTTGAGGCATCATTACCTATTAGCGAAGGGGCATTTTATTTGTGTGGACCAGCATCATTTATGGCTTACGTAAAAGGCCAGCTACTTGATTTAGGTGTGCAAAGCTCAAACATTCACTACGAAATATTTGGACCACACCAAGCGTTATAGGTTAATTAAAAGCGTGTGTTACACGCTTTTAATTTAAACTTACAGCTTTTTACTATTTGTGTTAGCAGCATAAGCTTGTTGTTGCCAAGCATTAAATAGCTTTTGTTGTTTAGCTGAAATTTTTAAACCATACGTTTTTTGCATGTAAGCGTACGCATCGGCAATGCGTTTACGTGCATGAACAGGCGGTTCAACAACACGTTGTTTAAAATTAACTTTAACCTCACAGCGACCATATTGCGTCGCGTTTTGGGCTAACATGCCAAAGCGGTAGTTTGAGCGATCGGCGTTAATTTCACCAATTGCAGGGGCTAAATTGTTTATATCGGCTTCCATCAAGCGAAACTTAGCGCTAACTTTGCGGCAGTTTTTACGCCCACCATCTTGCCAACATTGTAACTGGTGACCAAATTCCCATGCAGGGACAATATGTTCCCATTCAATTCGCAGGGCACGTTGATTTACTTTGCCTGAGCGGGTTAGTGTGTTGCGAGGCACGTAGCCACAATGGGTAGGGTCGGGTACCAACTTTTTGCCTTGTTTTTTTATATCGCAACCACAATAAATACTTTTAGCGTTTTCGGGAAGGGTATTAATTAAGTGCTTTTTGGCACTCGAAAACCGCGTAAATTGTTCGCCCATTGCTGAAAAACAAGCACAGCAAGCCAACAAAGCTAAAATAAACCGAATCATATCCATCACATACGTGAACTACAGGAGCGGCTAGTTTAAGGCCTAGAATAAAAAAGTAAACTGCCGCCGGCATGCTTTAATTTTAATTTGCGTATTTTGTGTAGGGCGTTTTTTAGGAGTAAATAGTGGGCAATATTCAGAGGCTAACGCTAAAAACGCGTTAATGCAGTGATTCCTGCGTTGTTGATTTGGTATAACGGTAAAACTGCGTTAAAGTTTGCAATGAGATTAATAGAGGGTAAAAACGAGATAATGTCGGAAATTCAATTTTTAAATGTAGATCTAGAGCTTGAGTCAAAGCAAGATATTAGCGTATTAGTTGCTGATTTAAAAAAGGTCGCAACTATTTTACATTATGATAAAGACGAATACCGTCAACTTGCTCGCATTGAGGTTGCAGGTGAAATAACCACGCCAGATAAAGCGATTAATCACTTGTGTGAGTTAATCGAGTCGTGTTCACGCAATGCATTAAAGCAATGGTTGAGTTGTTCACGCAGAACTTTCGATATTGGGTTTGAGTCTGGCACTTCGCCAAAATGCTTTAACCAAGCCTTACATGCAGATACCTTGTTACGTATATCTGCAATTGGTGCAGGCGTAGAAATTACTATTTACCCTTTCGAAAAGTAATTTAATTTCAACCTTGGTTAATTGACTTACTAGCCTTTTCGCTCTACTACGGCTGCGGTCATACGTGATACGCAGCAAAGCTCATTGCGGCTATTGGTTATTTTAATATCCCAAACCGAGCTGCGCTTGCCGATATGATAAGCTCTCGCTGTGGCCGTTAATGTGCCATTGCGTGATGCCTTTAAATGACTTGCACTGATCTCTTGGCCAACACAATAAAACCGATTGAAATCAACCACAAAGTTAGCGGCATAACTTGCTACTGTTTCAGCAAGCACCACATTTGCACCACCATGAACGATACCCATAGGGTTATGATGCTCTGGAATTGCCGGCATAGTTGCCACTAAGTAGTCATCACCAATTTCACTGATTTCTATTCCCATGGTTTTCATGAGTGTCCCTTGGCCTGTAATACCTTGATCTAATTGCTTACAAAACTCTAATGTAATCGGTTGATGCCAAATACTCATGCTAGCTCCTTGGATAAGTAATTGAGAATTAAAATTTATTAATATGATAATGCGTTGCTAATAATTACATTTATCACCCTGCTTTTAAAGTAGGTTATTGTTTGATGATAACGGCATATAAGGCATTAATTTATATTTGCGATTTTTAAATAACTGTATATACTCACAGTTAATTGTACTGTATGGAAAACCAGTTGTATGCGACCATTAACGAAACGCCAAGCGCAAATACTCGAACTCATTAAAGTGTTTATTAAAGACACTGGTATGCCTCCTACACGTGCCGAAATTGCACAAACACTGGGTTTTAAAAGTGCGAATGCTGCAGAAGAACACTTAAAAGCACTGGCCAAAAAAGGTGTGATTAAAATGAAGCCAGGCGCGAGTCGGGGCATTCAGCTTGTTGAAGAAGAGGAGCCAGAGCAGTTAGGCTTACCTTTAATTGGCAGGGTGGCTGCCGGTGAGCCTATATTGGCGCAACAGCATGTAGAAAGCCACTGTAAAATTGACCCTTTAATGTTTAAACCTGCGGCCGATTTTTTATTGCGTGTTAACGGTATGAGTATGAAAGACATTGGTATTATGGATGGTGATTTACTTGCTGTGCATAAAACCCAAGTTGCCGAAAATGGACAAGTTATTGTTGCCCGTGTTGACGACGATGTAACCGTGAAGCGTTTAGAAAAAGCGGGCAGAAAAGTACTCTTACATGCTGAAAATGATGAGTTTTCAGCTATTGAGGTCGATTTAGAAAATGAGTCGTTCAATATTGAAGGCTTAGCGGTAGGTGTTATTCGTAACGCTGACTGGATGTAGTATTAAAGCATAATTTAGCGCTTAATAGTGATTAGGCGCTGGGTTTGTTAGCAGCACAATGTCTAACTTATCAAATGTATGACTATATGTTGTCAAGTGCTTCTCCTATCATAAATAAAATCACTAAATACTTTATAAATAAACAAATTTACTCTGCTTTTTTAAGTTAACAATTTTTTATATTTCTATCCTGTAATTTCAATACACCCCTTACTAAACCTGACTCTTAGATTAATTGCCTGACTAGTTGCTATTTTTTTAGCTGCGCATTTTAAAAAATACACCTTGTTTATTTTTCATACTCACCTTGCTTATTGTTTATTTTTTAACTAGTTATTAAAGAGCTGGAATAAAAATAACTCACAGCTTAGTCGTTTTGAGAACACACATTTACTAAATCCAGCACCCTTATAAAAAATAAAAATAACGAATAGGCGTTTAAGCCGTATGCCTCTTCGCTTTGCGTCAGCAATAGCATCAAAGGAGCCGTCACATGGGTAAGCTGAGTTCTTCCTTGTGGCTTATATTGTTTGTTTTTTCGCAGAATGTGCTTGCTAATAGCCAATATAATATGCGTAAAGGCGTAACCGATATAAGTAATAATGTATACCAACTGCACATGACTATTTTTTTAATATGTTGTGTGATTGGGGTGATCGTGTTTGCCATTATGTTTTGGGCACTCATTCATCATCGCAAATCTAAAGGGGCTGTCCCTGCCCAATTCCATGAAAGCACCAAAGTAGAAATACTGTGGACTGCGATCCCTTTTGTCATATTAATTGTTATGGCCATTCCTGCGACTAAAACCTTAATTGCCATGGAGGATGCCAGCAAAGCTGATCTCACCATTAAAATTACAGGCTCACAGTGGAAGTGGCATTACGAGTATATGGGGGAGGACGTTGAGTTTTATTCCATGCTAGCTACACCTCAAAATGAAATAACCAACCTTGCTGATAAAAACCCGAATTATTTACTCGAGGTCGATAAACCGCTGGTACTACCAATTAATCAAAAAGTACGTTTTTTAATGACTTCAGATGATGTTATTCACTCATGGTGGGTGCCTGACTTTGCCGTTAAAAAAGATGCAAACCCTGGGTTTATTAATGAAACATGGACCAATATTAATGAGGTTGGTACTTACCGTGGGCAGTGTGCAGAGCTTTGCGGTAAAGATCATGGTTTTATGCCTGTTGTGGTAGAAGCTAAAACAGAAGAAGACTTCAAAACGTGGTTAGCAGAGGCTAAACAAGCCAAGCAAAAAGCAGCTGCAGCAGACGCTGCGTTATTAGACCAAGTTGTACCAAAAGAAGAGCTGATGGCGCTTGGTGAGCAGGTTTATATGGCGAGCTGCGCGGCGTGCCATCAGCCAACAGGATTAGGCTTGCCGGGTGTTTTTCCGGCTCTTAAAGGCAGCCCAATAGTCATAGGTGATATCAAAGGGCATATAGATATTTTGCTCCACGGTAAACCAGGTACGGCTATGCAGTCTTTCGCAAAGCAATTATCAATCAAGCAAATAGCAGCTGTTATTACCTATAAACGCAACGCGTGGGGTAATGACACTGGTGATGTAATTCAACCGAGCGAGATACAAGCGGCACTGGATGCTGATGGGGAGGCTAAATAATGAGTAGCATTGCAGAACAACCTAATACCAATGAGGCTCATCATGCCCATCAACCTGCCACAGGCTTTAAGCGCTGGTTATTTACAACCAACCATAAAGATATAGGTAGCTTATATTTAATTTTTTCACTCACCATGTTTTTAATTGGTGGGGCAATGGCGATGGTTATTCGAGCTGAGTTATTTCAGCCGGGCCTACAACTGGTTGATCCTCACTTTTTTAATCAAATGACCACAGTGCATGGTTTAATAATGGTGTTTGGTGCGGTTATGCCAGCCTTTACCGGCTTGGCAAACTGGATGATCCCGCTAATGATTGGTGCGCCAGATATGGCCTTACCGAGAATGAATAACTGGAGCTTTTGGATTTTACCGTTTGCGTTTTTAATCCTATTAGCTTCATTATTTATGCCTGGTGGTGGCCCTGCATTTGGTTGGACCTTTTACGCGCCGCTTTCCACCACTTATAGTAACGACAACACAGCAATGTTTGTATTTGCTGTGCATATTATGGGTATTAGTTCGATTATGGGGGCCATTAATGTGGTGGTCACCATAGTAAATATGCGTGCTCCGGGTATGACGTGGATGAAGCTGCCGTTATTTGTGTGGACATGGTTGATCACGGCGTTTTTACTTATTGCAGTTATGCCGGTACTTGCTGGTGCAGTTACTATGGTGCTCACCGATAAATACTTCGCGACCAGTTTCTTTGATGCCGCTGGTGGTGGCGATCCGGTGATGTTCCAACATATTTTTTGGTTTTTTGGTCACCCTGAAGTTTATATTATGATTTTGCCTGCCTTTGGCATTATTTCTACGATTGTTCCCACCTTTTCACGTAAAAAACTATTTGGTTATGCCTCTATGGTGTATGCCACCTCCTCCATTGCCTTGTTGAGCTTTATTGTGTGGGCGCATCATATGTTTACCACTGGTATGCCCGTGGCGGGTGAGTTGTTTTTTATGTACGCGACTATGCTGATATCGGTACCTACCGGCGTAAAAGTATTTAACTGGGTAGCGACTATGTGGCGCGGGTCTATTAGCTTTGAAGTGCCAATGCTGTTTAGTATCGCATTTATTGTGTTGTTTACTTTAGGTGGTTTTTCGGGGTTGATGCTAGCGATTACACCTGCCGATTTCCAATATCATGATACCTATTTTGTGGTTGCACACTTTCATTATGTACTCGTAACGGGCGCGGTGTTTTCTATTATGGCGGGGGCTTATTATTGGCTGCCAAAATGGACCGGAAACATGTTCAATATTACCTTAGCAAAATGGCATTTTTGGTTGTCGTTAATAAGTGTAAATGTGCTGTTTTTCCCAATGCATTTTGTGGGGTTAGCCGGTATGCCACGCCGTATTCCAGATTATGCGCTACAGTTTGCTGATTTTAACGCCATTATTAGTATAGGTGGGTTTGCCTTTGGTTTATCGCAATTATTATTTGTGGTGGTTGTGTATAAATGTGCAAAAGGGGGCGACAAAGTGCCTGCAAAAGTTTGGGATGGAGCTGAGGGGCTTGAATGGGAAGTTGATTCACCTGCGCCTTATCATACGTTCTCAACGCCGCCGGACATTAAATAATGACTCACTTGCCGTTATTAAAAAAGCTGGTGGTGATTTGCATTGCAATGTTTGCATTTGCATTTGCCATGGTCCCTTTGTATGACGTGTTTTGCGATATAACGGGGCTTAATGGTAAGCCCTCGTTAGAGCAGGCACAGCAAAGTACCTTGGTCACTGAAAATAGAGAAGTCAGCGTTAGTTTCACTACGCATGCGCAAAGTGGTGCGCCTTTTGAAGTTAAATCTAAAGAGTACAGTGTAGATGTAAAGCCTGGGGCTATGCGTGAAGTTAAGTTTAGCGCTAAAAATAACAGTAATGAAGATAAAGTAATGCAGGCTATACCGTCGGTAGCACCAGGAAAAGCGGCCAAGTATTTACACAAAATAGCGTGTTTTTGCTTTGATCAGCAACCGTTAAAGGCAGGTGAAGAGCTGGAGTTTACATTATTGTTTTATGTAGATACTGAATTACCCAGTGATGTAGAAGAGTTAACCCTGTCTTATACCGTATTTGATATTAGCGAGCGGCTAGTAGCCAGTAATAACTAGCTTATAAAACTAGTGAAAAACTAGGAGCAAATAAAATGAATCAAAAATATGAACATTATTATGTACCAGAGCAAAGTCCATGGCCAATAGTTGGGGCAGTTGCGTTATTTTTTATTGCGGTAGGCGCAGCCTTAACCGTAATGGATATGGGCAAAGAGGGTGGTAATGGCGTTTACTTGTTATACGTAGGTATAGCTGTACTCCTTTACATGCTGTTTAGCTGGTTTAAAAATGTCATACACGAGTCTGATCAAGGGCTTTATTCTGCACAAATGGACCGTTCTTTTAGGCAAGGTATGAGCTGGTTTATTTTTTCAGAAGTGATGTTCTTCATGGCATTTTTTGGGGCGCTTTTTTATGCTCGCATGTTTTCTGTGCCTTGGCTTGGAGGTGCGGATAACAACGCCATGACAAATGAAGTATTGTGGCCGACGTTTGAAGCCATGTGGCCATTGCTAAATACCCCAGGAGGCACTTCGACCCAAGCGATGGGCTGGCAAGGGTTGCCGCTTATCAACACCCTTATTTTGCTGGCCTCGTCGGTAACTTTACATTTTGCCCATGTGGCGATGGAAAATAATAAACGTACCCCACTCAAAGTATGCTTGGGAGCGACCATTTTACTCGGAGTGTGCTTTTTAGGGCTGCAGGTAGAAGAGTATATATATGCTTATAACGATCTTAACTTAACCCTTGATGCGGGCATTTATGGCAATACCTTCTTTTTGTTAACCGGCTTTCACGGCATGCACGTCACCTTAGGAACAATTATTTTATTGGTGGTGTTTTTACGCATTATGAAAGGACATTTCACTAAAGATAAGCACTTTGCCTTTCAAGCTGCAGCTTGGTACTGGCATTTTGTTGATGTTGTTTGGCTGTGTTTGTTTGTATTTGTGTATGTGCTTTAGTGATTAAGGGAGACTGATTTGCCTTAATAAAACCAAGTTTTAGTGCGGCAATCACCATCACTAATACCACAACAGAAAATAACACCCGACGCCCTAAAAAGTGAGACATAGGGCGTCCATTGGTTTTCCCTGACACCATAATTAATAAAGCACGAAATAAATTAAATAATATAAATAATAACAGTAGAACAATAATAATTTTAATAATCACTGGATTATACCCTTATGCAGTTAGTTGTATTTAACAAACAAAAGCTTAGCTCAATAATAACAATTTGCTTGGTTGTTATTGTGGTATTGGTTTGTGTGCGACTAGGGTTTTGGCAATTACAGCGAGCAGAACAAAAGCAACAGCAGCTTAGTGCCATTGAAAATATACAACAACATGGCGTAATGAGCTGGGCAGAGTTACAACAGCTGCCAAAAGAGTGGAACAAAACCGGTGTATTGGTTTCGTTAAATGGTTATTTTGACACTAATAATTATTGGTTGCTTGATAATCAAATCTATAATGGTCAGGTTGGTTACGACTTACTGGCATTATTAAAACTGTCTGATGAATCACGCTTTTTGTTAGTGAACTTAGGCTGGGTAAAAGCAGAACGTTCAAGAGAAATCCTACCAAACGTAACAATACCTAGTGGTAAATTTACGTTAACGGCACAAATTAAAGAAGATAATTTAAGTGGCTTTACCTTAGCCAATAACAATACTCAGTCGGATTTAGCCAAACGAATTCAAATCATTGATTTACAAGCATTGAGTAGCCAATCTAATCGCCCTTTAGTGAATTTTATGGCTTACCGCCAAGGTCAAGCTGATGAAATTGCTGCCCCTCATTATGAAGCCGTTGTTATGAGTCCAGAAAAACATTATGCCTACTCAGTACAGTGGTTTTTAATTGCGGTTGCCTGTGTGGTGGTCGCTATTTTTGCAAGCAGGAAGAGGATAGATAATGAAAAATAAACCCCTGTTACTCTTTGCTGTGTGCTGCGCTATTCCCTTAGTGCTGGCTTACAGCGCGTTAAAACTTGATTGGCTACCTACAGCAATTACTAACCATGGTGAATTTTTAGAGCGTGAAATTAAGCTAGACAATTGGGCGCAGCATAACCCTAAGCAATGGACCATCGCTTTAAATTATTCAGCACAATGCAAAGCGTCTTGCACAGAGCAATTAGCCGCTTTAGACAATTTATATGTTGCCCTTGGCAAAAACCAACACAAAGTTGATATGGCTATTATGGGACAGCCTGAGCTAGTTACAACGCGTTGGCATGTTATTGATGAGCAACAGCAGTTAAAACCTGCCAGTTTGTATTTAATCGATCATATGGGGCTAATTGTACTGGAGTATCCATTTAGTTCTCAACCACAAGAAAACCGTTTGATCCAAAAAGGGTTATTAAAAGATCTAAAAAAATTACTCAATTACTCTCGTTCGAGCTAAGTAGAGGATGCTATGTATAAAAACTATAAAAATTTGGTATTAGCAACGAGTTTATTCGCATTAATTGTGGTGGCTCTGGGCGCATACACGCGTTTAAGTGACGCAGGGCTTGGTTGTCCCGATTGGCCTGGTTGTTATGGCTTTTTAACCGTGCCTAAACACGAAGCAGAGATTGCACAAGCGATTCAAAGTTATCCCGATATGATATTTGAAAAAGCAAAAGCATGGAAAGAAATGATCCATCGCTACTTTGCAGGCACGCTTGGGGTATTAATTTTAGTGTTGTTTATTTTAGCTTTTCTAAAGCGTCAGTACCCAACCACGCCTGTAAGGTTGCCTATGATATTGCTGCTGCTTGTTATTTTTCAGGCCGCATTAGGTATGTGGACGGTTACTATGAACCTACAGCCGCTTATAGTTATGGGGCATTTGCTCGGAGGATTTAGTATTTTAGCGTTATTAACGCTATTGTATTTGCGTCTGACCAGCCAACCTATTACGGGTGGTGATGCGGGCGCAAAACCTCACTTTAAATTAAGCCTCGTGGCATTAACGGTACTGATTTTACAAATCGCCCTTGGTGGTTGGTTAGCGGCTAATTATGCGGCTCCACATTGTAATGGCTTACCGCTGTGTAGTTACGCTCAGCCTTTTTCATTCAGTAGTGTCTTTCAGCTCCCCCTTGAGCACAGTAATTATGAATTTGGTGTGTTGTCGCAACAGGCGCGTATGTCTATTCATTTACTGCATCGAATATGGGCCTTAGTTACTTGCATTGTTTTAGCCTTGGTGATGTGGCGTATATACAGTCATGCCTATTCGCAAAAAATTAAAAGCTGTACGGTGAGTGTGTTAGTGGCGTTATTCTGCCAGATAGCTTTAGGGTTAGCCGTGGTGCATTTTCATTTTCCGTTAGGCGTGGCACTGGCGCATAACTTAATGGCTGCCATACTGTTATTAACTATGGTTAGGTTATGTTATTACCTAAAAGTACGTACTTAGAGGGGAATGATTATGGCACTTACAATTAATAAAAAAGCAATGCAGCCCGTTTACAGCGCATCGTTATTGACTAAAAGTTACCACTTAATCCAAGATTATTTGGCAATAAGTAAATTTAAAGTAGTGGCTATGCTAGTGTTAACAGCATGGGTTGGCTTAGCGCTAGCCCCTGATGTTGGCAGAGGTGTTGGGGTTCAGTTCATCAGTTTATTAGGGATTGGATTACTCTCTGCGGCCGCCGCAGTCATCAATCATGTGGTTGATAGCGAAATTGATAGCAAAATGGCACGCACCCGCCATCGCCCTGTTGCTAAAGGGCGTTTAAGTAAATTACATGCACTGAGCTTTGCTGCTGTGATTGGCGTTGCGGGCTTTATTATGCTGATGTTGTGGGCAAATACGCTCACAGCCATACTGACCTTATTTGCACTTGTTGGTTATGCGTTTATTTATACGTCATTTTTAAAACGTGCCACACCACAAAATATAGTTATAGGGGGATTAGCCGGTGCAATGCCTCCATTACTCGGTTGGGTGTCTGAAACAAATCAAATGGCGGCAGCCCCTTGGTTGCTGGTGATGATTATATTTACCTGGACCCCACCTCATTTTTGGGCGCTCGCCATCGCGCGTAAAAGTGATTATGAGCGGGCTAAAATCCCCATGTTACCGGTCACCCATGGTATCGATTTTTGTAAAACATGCGTGCTTGCATATTCGGTATTACTCGCCATTGTATGTGTGTTTCCTTATTTGATTGGCATGTCAGGGCTTATTTATCTAAGCGGGGCATGTCTTCTCAATATTGTATTTATATACAAAGCAATTAACTTAAAGTTTGCCGCCAAAGAAGACACTGCGATGGATTTATTTCGTTTTTCGATTATTCATTTGATGATACTATTTATCATCTTATTTATAGATAAATGGCTAGTTATATGAAGCAGTTATGGTGTGGTTTAGTTGTTTTTTCAGTACTCTTTTTATCGGCCTGTAGTGATAAAAAAAATTTACAAGATCTTGATGCGTTAGTTTATGAAACCGCAAAACCGTTATCTGACTTTTCGTTGAGTGATCAACAAGGGAAGTTAGTAACCAAACAGCAGTTTTTAGGCCAGTGGAATTTAGTGTTTTTAGGTTACACAAGTTGCCCTGATATTTGCCCGATGACGCTAGCTAAGCTCAACAATGCCTATAAAAATTTGCAGGCTGAGTATCCACTACAAGTATGGTTTATATCTGTTGATCCTAAACGTGATATTGCTCAAAAACGTAAAGAGTACATAGATTACTTTAATCCAGATTTTTTAGCTGTATCAGGTGAACATAAAGACTTATTTCCATTTGTCCGCGAGCTTGGATTAATTTACGCAATTAGTGATAGTAATGAATCCGACTATGCGGTGGATCATAGTGCATCTGTTGCCCTTGTTGATGGCAGTGGCGCACTAAGAGCTATTTTTAAGCCTGAATTTAAACAAGGAGATGTGCCTTTGGTTAATACTACAAAATTAACCGCAGAATTTATTAAAATAGCCGAATACTACAAAAACTAGCTTTTAAAGGTTTTACGATTTTAAAGGGGCTTTATGCCCCTTTTCGCGTTTTTTATTAACGGTTTTTAATTAATTAGTTATTTTTTAGTCGTTTTTATGGCGTTTTCATTATCTCGGTCTAAGCTTTTGTTATGGATTGAGTTGATAAGGAAAAGCTTAAAAAATGCTTAAACTACCAAACGAACTTTCAATTGTTCATGTTGAAGTTTTACATCAAGATTTATTAAGCGAACTTAATAATAGCCGAGATATTTGCTTAGATATTAGCGATGTAATGTCTGCTGATACGGCCTCGGTTCAACTTTTATGTGCCCTACAAAAACATCTCCTTACTATTAATCAAAAAATTGCCTGGGTTGGCAGTAGTGATGCATTAACCAATGCCATTGATCAACTCGGTTTAAGTGAATACCTAGCACCAGAAAGTACTAATTAGAGGTCTATATGAAAAGAATATTAGCTGTAGATGATTCTGCATCAATGCGTCAAATGGTGAGTTTTACGTTAAAAACAGCAGGGTTTGATGTTACCGAAGCCAAAGACGGTAGTGAGGCATTAGCGATTGCCAAGCAGCAAGGTTTTGATGCAGTTATTTCTGATGTAAATATGCCTGTTATGGATGGGATCACGCTTATTAGAGAGTTAAGAGGGCTTCCGAATTACAAGTTTACACCGCTACTTATGTTAACCACAGAATCGGGTATGGATAAAAAGGTAGAAGGGAAAGCTGCTGGGGCAACAGGGTGGATTGTAAAGCCCTTCAATCCAGATCAACTATTAGCCGTGCTAAAAAAAGTAATCCGCTAACCTAGGAGTGCACTGTGAGTATTGATTTAAGCCAGTTTTTTGAAGTGTTCTTTGAAGAGAGTTTTGAAGGCCTCGATGTTATGGAGACTGAATTACTCAACTTAGTGCCGGGCGAAGAAGACTTAGAAACCATTAATACTATTTTTAGGGCTGCCCATTCTATTAAAGGAGGCAGTGCTACCTTTGGGTTTAATTCAATCGCAAACTTCACTCATGTTCTAGAAACATTACTGGATCAAATACGTGAAGGTCAGCGAAATATAAGCAGTGAACATATTAACTTATTACTTAAATCAGTAGATTGTTTAAGAGCCTTGTTGCATTCGCTTAAAGTACAGGAAGAGCCTGATTTAAGCCAAGCTGACTCATTACGAGAGCAGTTTGAAAGATTACTTGGCATGCCTGAAAGTGAAGCCGTAGTGGCAGAAGCCAGTGTTGAACAGGTCATTATTAATACTTATCAAATTGATTTTAAACCGCATTTTCATTTGTTTAAAACGGGTAACGAACCGCTGTTTATGATCAGTGAATTAGCTGAACTTGGTGAATTGGAAGTACAAGCGTTTACAGATGTCATACCTGATATTAAAGATTTAACGACCGATGAATGCTTTTTATATTGGCGATTTTTCTTAAACACTGACCGTGACGATCAAGCAATTAGAGAAATTTTTGAGTGGGTTGAGGACGATGCCGATATTAAAATTGAGCTTTGCGGTGGCTTATTTAATGATGGTAAAGCAGCAGAAGCTGCAGTGGTCAACGAACCTGTTATTGAAACACCAAAAACGGTTGTTGAACCCAAAACCAATAAACCAAAAGCACCAACCAGTGCAAAAGCAGCGCCTGAGTCAACTTCCATTCGTGTTGGCATTGATAAGGTCGACTCACTGATTAATATGGTTGGAGAGTTGGTCATTACCCAAGCGATGCTAAATCAGCTTAGCGAACAAGAAATGACGCCTACCACGGTGACCTCGCTTCAAGAGGGGCTTGCGCAATTAGCGCATAACACCCGCGACTTACAAGAAAACGTGATGCGTATTCGCATGTTGCCAATTAACTTTGTGTTCAGTCGTTTTCCACGTTTAGTACGTGATATTGCCCAAAAGCTTAATAAAGAGGTGGAGTTAAAGCTGATAGGAGAACAAACAGAATTAGATAAAACCGTTATGGAAAAAATATCCGATCCTATGGTGCATTTGGTAAGAAACTCATTGGATCATGGTATTGAAACGGTAGAAAAACGTATTGCAGCAGGAAAAGATCCTGTGGGTAAGGTTACATTAAATGCCTTTCATCAGGGCGGCAATATCGTCATTGAAATTATGGATGATGGCCAAGGTCTTAACACTCAAAAGATCAAAGAAAAAGCGATTACCAATGAAGTGATCGCCGCTGACAGTGAGCTAACAGATGATGAAATTAACGAACTCATTTTTATGCCAGGATTTTCTACCGCTGATGAGGTAAGTGACTTATCTGGCCGTGGGGTGGGTATGGATGTGGTTAAGCGTAATATTCAATCATTAAATGGCTCGGTAGAAGTGACATCTGCTGCTGGAATTGGTTCTACTTTTACTATTCGGCTACCGCTCACTTTAGCTATTTTAGATGGGCAATTAGTCAAAGTAGCCAAGCATACTTACATTATTCCACTGATCTCGATTGTAGAATCGTTGCAAATTGATATTGCAAAAGTAAGCCGTGTTGGTAAAGACCTAGATGTACTCAGATTACGTGATGAATACATTCCTATTTTACGTTTATACGACATTTTTAATCACCAAAATGCCATTGAATCGTTAGATAAAACCTTACTAGTTGTCGTGGAAAACGATAATCAAAAAGTAGGGTTACTTGTCGACGATTTACTTTCACAACAGCAGGTGGTTATAAAAAGCTTAGAGGCTAATTACCACAAAGTGGATGGTGTGTCGGGGGCAACGATTTTAGGTGATGGGCGTGTTTCGTTAATTTTAGATATTAGCGGCTTGATAAAGCTTTCAGGGTTAAAAAAGCCAGGTAGCCAAGCATTGAGTATTGAGCCATCGACCATCTTGGAGGATTCATGTTCTCTGAATCAATAGCATTAAATAGCAATATTGAACTACAGCGCAAAGAGGGCATTAAGCAGTTTCTCACCTTTATTATGGCTGAAGAAGAGTACGGAGTAGATATATTAACGGTGCAAGAAATTCGTAGCTGGGAAGATATAACCGCACTGCCAAATGCCCCTGAGTACGTAAAAGGCGTGATTAATTTACGCGGCACCATTGTGCCAATTATTGATTTACGATTGCGCTTTGGTTTACCCACCATTGAGTATGGACCGTTAACGGTAGTCATTATTGTAAAAGTTGAGTTTGAGCAAGAAAGTAAAGTGATGGGGATCACGGTAGACGCCGTAGCGGATGTATACAGTATTGCTGAGCAAGACGCTAAAGCAGTGCCGAGTTTAACCCAAACAAATGAAAGTGAATATGTCGCAGGGCTAGTGAATGTGGGCGATAAAATGGTCGCGCTAATTAACTTGCAGGCAACCATGAATATTTAGCGGTAATAGTAACTAAATAAAGCAAATAACTTAAAGGTGGTGATAAGCATGGGATGGTTTAGTAATTCAAAACAGTCTAAATCAAGCAATGATTTGATCATAAATGCATTGCATAAATCATTAGCAATAATTGAATTTGAGCCTAATGGAAGAATCATTACTGCCAATGTTAATTTTCTTCGTGTAATGGGCTACTCACTCGCTGAGATTCAAGGCCAGCACCATTCTTTATTTGTAAGCCCTAGCGAAACGCAAAGTGATGAATATCGTCAATTTTGGCAGCGACTGAGCGCGGGTGAGTTTATTTCAGATGAATTTAAGCGGTTTGGCAAAAATGCTAAAGAAGTGTGGATACAAGCCACCTATAACCCTGTTTTAGATTCACAGGGTCAAGTGATTAAAGTGATTAAATTTGCCACTGAGATCACATTGCAAAAATTAAAGGCGGCAGAAGCTGCTGGACAAGTTGCGGCAATAAATAAATCGCAAGCGGTAATCGAGTTTGACTTAGATGGCACAGTGCTAAATGCCAACGATAACTTTTTAGCCACATTTGGCTACCACCTTAATGAAATACAAGGTAAACATCATCGTTTATTTGTTGCATCTGAATATGCAAATAGTGCAGATTATCAAGCTTTTTGGGCCAAACTGGGACGGGGTGAATACGACCGAGGTGAGTACTTGCGCTTTGATAAACAAGGCCGTGAAATTTGGATTAATGCTTCTTATAACCCCATTTATGATATGGACGGAAGATTAATAAAAATCATTAAATATGCAACTGATATTAGCGAACAAAAAGAACTTGAAAGAGCCTCTAAAAAAACAGCTGACTTAGCCAGCGCCTTAAAAGTATGCCAAGCAAATGTGATGATGGCTGATAATGACTTAAACATCATCTTTGCCAATGACCGTGTTAAGCAAATGCTAAAAGCACGGGAAAGGGATTTGCAATCGGTACTACCCAACTTTGCTGTAAGTGACTTAATTGGCACATGTGTTGATGATTTTCATCAACACCCTGCGCATCAGCGCGAGCTGTTAAAAAAATTAGATGCGCCCCATAAAGCGACACTCAAATTAGCTGGTCTTATTTTTAATTTAATTGCTTCGCCATGGTTTAACGAAGAAGGAAAGCGTTTAGGAACGATTGTTGAGTGGCAAGATATTACTGATGAAGTATTTAAGGCCGATGCAGAGCGTGCCAGAGCAGAAGAAAACCTACGTGTTCGTCGCGCGTTAGACACTGTAGCAACAAACACTATGATTGCAGATGCCTCGAATGTGATTGTGTACATGAATGACGCGGTGAAAAATATGATGAGTATTGCACAAAATGATATACGCATTGATTTACCTAACTTTGACAGCAAAAATTTGATTAATCAAAATATTGATATTTTTCATAAAAATCCAGCCCATCAGCAAAATATGTTGGCTAAGTTAACGGATACTTACAGTACAGAAATTAAAGTGGGCGGCAGAACCTTTGGTTTAGTGGCAAACCCTATAATCACGCCAAACGATGAGCGTATTGGGACGGTAGTTGAGTGGGAAGACAGAACCGCAGAAGTTGCTATTGAAAAAGAGATTGCTCAGTTGGTCAGCGCCGCAAGTAAAGGGGAATTAAATAGCCGAGTGGTTGAGCAAGGAAAAGATGGCTTCTTCCTGCGTTTAGCTCAGGGTCTTAATAGTTTAGTTAAAGTGGTTGATGACGCCGTAGCAGATACTGGAACTATGCTTGATGCAATGGCCAATGGGGATTTATCAAAACGGATTGAAAAACAGTATTACGGCTCGTTTGATAAACTTAAAAAAGATGCAAATGCGACGGCAGACAAGCTAACCGAGGTCATTAACCGCATTAATACATCGGCTACACTGGTGGCCAGTGGGGCTGAAGAAATTTCACAAGGCAATGCCGATTTAAGCCAGCGTACAGAAGAGCAGGCGTCATCATTAGAAGAAACAGCTTCTAGTATGGAAGAGATGACCAGTACGGTTCGTCAAAATGCTGATAATGCCAAGGTGGCTAATGACTTAGCTGAAGAAACCTGTGATAAGGCGATTCAGGGTGGAGAAGTGGTTAATAAAGCGGTAACCAGCATGTCTGCGATTAATGAATCGAGTAAGAAAATTGCCGACATCATTGGAGTGATAGACGAAATAGCATTCCAAACCAATTTGCTTGCACTTAATGCTGCCGTAGAGGCTGCTAGAGCCGGTGAGCAAGGCCGAGGTTTTGCGGTTGTTGCAGGTGAAGTACGTAACTTAGCGCAGCGCTCGGCAGGTGCAGCGAAAGAAATTAAAGAGCTAATTAGAGACAGTGTTGGCAAAGTTGCTGACGGTAGCGCGCTTGTGAATGAGTCAGGTGTGACGTTACAAGAGATTGTGGTATCGGTGAAACGCGTAACACAAATGATAGCCGATATTACCCAAGCCTCTGAAGAGCAAAGTGCAGGTATTGAGCAAGTAAATAAAGCTGTATCGCAAATGGATGAAATGACCCAGCAAAATGCGGCATTAGTTGAACAAGCATCGGCTGCAGGTGAATCAATGGCGGAACAAGCCAATGAAATGCGCCGTTTACTGCACTTTTTCTCATTAGGCCAGCAAGATATGGCAGTGGTATCGCCTGTTATTCGCACACCTGAAATATCTCATCAGCAACAAAATAGCTTCGTTAGTAATAAAAGCAAAGGTGAAAATTTTGTAGACTCGGCTGAAGAGTGGGAGGAGTTTTAAACTCACTTTAGTTAGGTTCACCTGCAATGTATGCGTGAACCTCGCTTTATTTTTAAATGAGAGCAAATAATGAAAGAGTTTTTATTAACGGATAGTGATTTTAAGGAAGTGGCTCATTTAGTTTATAACGCCTGCGGTATTGTACTAGGAGAGCATAAGCGAGAGATGGTCTATTCACGCTTGGCAAGACGAATTCGTGAGCGAAAATTAACAAACTTTTCAAGCTACCTCGATTACTTAAAAAATCATAAAGATCAGGAGTTTGATGCATTTATCAATGCCATTACCACCAACTTAACCTCTTTTTTTCGTGAAATTCATCACTTTGAGTTTATAAAAGAGCAGTTCATTCCTTCGGTGTTAAAGGCAAATAAACATAATAAACGCGTGCGTATTTGGTCTGCAGGCTGCTCTACCGGTGAAGAACCCTATAGTTTAGCAATGACCTTACAAGGGGCTTTTCCAAGTGATTGGGATGTGAAAATTTTAGCTACTGATCTTGATTCTAATGTACTGGCTAAAGCGCAGAGCGGTATTTATACCGCGGCAAATGTGAATGGCCTTGATGATGCCTTGCTCAAGCGCTGGTTTTTAACTAGCAAAGACGGGCAAAGTTATAAGGTTAAACCTAAACTACAACAGTGTATTTCATTTAAGCGTTTAAACTTACTCCAAGATTGGCCGATGAAAGGCCCATTTGATTTGATCTTGTGTAGAAATGTAGTGATTTACTTTGATAAAGAGACAAAGGATCAGCTTTTTAACCGTTATGCCGATATTTTAAATAACCAAGGTTATTTATTTTTAGGGCATTCAGAAACCATGGGTAAAGAGCATGTTTTATTTAAAAACTTAGGGAAAACCATGTATCAAAAAGTAGCCCATGCACACGCAATTTAAGCCAGTATTAGCGGGTTTTGAGCATATTAAACGCTATTGGGACGCCTCGCGAGATCGTGTGGTCGCTAAGGTATTACCAGGTGAGTTTTATGTTTCTAAAAATGATGAGCTAATCACCACCGTCCTAGGATCGTGTATTGCTGCCTGTGTTTACGACGATAAGCTAGGCATAGGCGGGATTAACCACTTTATGCTACCAATTCAAAAAGGTGAGCGAATTGAGCAAGCGCATAGTTTAAGTTGTCGTTACGGTAATTGGGCTATGGAATATTTAATTAATGAAGTGCTTAAAAATGGCGCATCCCGGGCAAACTTAAAAGTAAAACTGTTTGGGGGAGGCAAAATAATTAGCGCCATGACAGATATTGGTATTGGCAATATCAGTTTTGCCAATGCATATATAGCAGAAGAAGCGCTAAATTTAGTGGCGCATGATATGGGCGGGCCTTGGCCACGAAAAATATTTTTTAATCCTCATAATGGAAAAGTACAAGTTAAAAAGCTACGTAACTTACACAATAATACGATTGAAAAACGTGAAGTGCGTTACTTACATAATCTTGAACAACAAACAAAAGCCACTGATATAGAGCTGTTTTAAGGATGGCTATGATTAAAGTATTAATAATTGATGACTCGGCACTGATCAGACAATTGCTGACAGAGATACTGCAACAGGCAAAAGATATTGTGGTAGTAGGGGGTGCACAAGACCCATACGAAGCCCGAGAGATGATCAAAAAATATAATCCGGATGTACTAACGTTGGATGTTGAAATGCCAAAAATGGACGGCATTAGTTTTTTAAAAAACCTGATGCGCTTACGTCCTATGCCGGTTGTGATGATTTCTACACTCACACAAAAAGGTTCACCCATTACGCTTGAAGCGCTTGAGATTGGTGCAGTTGACTTTATTGCTAAGCCAACAGTTAACGTTAAGGAGCAAATGAGTCAATATGCTGATATTGTTCAGCAAAAAGTCAGAGTGGCAGCCAGTGCACGGGTTCGAGGCTATAAAAAAAATAGTGCTGTAGCAGAACCTATCCCCACTAATGCCGAATTTTTAGTAAATAAAGTGATTGCGATTGGTGCATCAACAGGGGGAACCGAGGCGATAAAAGAAGTGCTTATACGTATGCCCAAAAATTGCCCTCCTATTGTAATAACGCAGCATATCCCTCCCGTATTTAGCACCTCATTTGCAGAGCGAATGCAGCGCACTTGTACCATTAACGTAAAAGAGGCACAACAAGGCGATAAGCTGGTAGCAGGATGCGCTTATATAGCTCCCGGCGGGCTACATTTACGCATTAGCAAACAAGGTAGTGCATTATATTGTCAGCTTGATGATGGTGAACCTGTAAATAGGCATAAGCCCGCAGTAGATGTACTGTTTAACTCATTACTTGAAATTGGTGCTAAGTATATTGTTGCCACACTATTAACCGGTATGGGAAGTGATGGCGCGAAAGGTTTACTGGCGTTAAAACAACAAGGGGCTTATACATTGGCACAAGATGAGTTTTCGTCTGTGGTATGGGGAATGCCCAAGGCTGCTATTGATATCGGGGCTGCAAATGAGGTCGTACCGCTGGATAAAATGACCCAGCGGTTATTAAATCAAGTGATTAAAAAATAGAATTTAATTGATCACCCAAGGCTGTGAAAACCAATAATAACTGCCTGCTTTTTTTATTGATGGGGCGGTGCAGTTAAAGCGAGAGCGTCCTTTATTAAGCCGCTTTGGCGAGGTCACCTCAACCGTATTATCGTTTAACCAATTTAAATTAGCTTGTCCAATGCTTGATACATAACAGGCAAATTGGCTTTTATGAAAGTCATCAGTCTCTAGATTTATAGTTAACGACGGTGGATTTTGTGTGGTTACACTATCTTTATAGGTTAGTTTATTAATAGTAAAAGCAGTTGAATTGAGCTTGGTAATTAACGTATCTAATTTGCTATAAAAACCAGATGCGGGAAAACGTGGTAAACGGCTAAAATTAGAATGTTGATTAACTGCACCAGAGTGCTGACCAATGCCAATAAAGCCTAGTTCAGTAACGAGAGCTTGTAGCTGATTGTTAAACTCTCCGTATGGATAGGCAAGGTATTTATAATCGTGGCCTATTTCTTCTTTAATACGCTGCTGTGAACTAAGAATGTCGTTTTTAGTGCGTTCACGCCATTGACTTTGTGTTTCATTTTCGCGCTTTTTATGCAGATAGTTATGCTCGGCACTATGGTTGGCAATAAGGGCGCCTTTTTTTGCCAGCTCTCTGAGCTTATCCCATCCCATCACATAACCCGCTTGTTCATCAATGAGTTTTGGGTTTATAAAAATAGTGTACGGATAGCCAAATTTCTCAAGAATAGGCGCAGCTTGTTCGTAGTTATTGTTGTATCCATCATCAAAGGTAATCGCGATTGTTTTGTTCTCTAAAGCCTTACCTTGTTGTAATGCACTAATCAGTTCATTTAATGGAATAACGTTAAAGTTATGCTCTTTTAAATAATTTAAGTGTTTTGTAAAAGTGTTGGCACTCACGCTGGTGACAGCGGGAAGGGTTTCACTGACGTGATGATACTGTAGAATAACAGCTGCTTGCGCGCGTAAAGAACCACAAATCAGGAATAATAATACTAAATGAAACAATTTCTTATACATAATAAAGCACACCATAAAAGCTTGTTGTTGTTAGCCGGTCCGATGATATTATCAAATATTACCGTCCCGTTGTTAGGAATTGTTGATACGGCAGTGATCGGTCATTTGGGGAGTGCGCATTATTTAGCGGGAATAGCCTTAGGCTCTACTGTGATCTCCATTTTATTTTGGCTTGCTGGTTTTTTAAGAATGAGCACCACTGGGCTGGTGGCACAGGCTTACGGTAAAAATGATTTAACTCAGCTTGCAGCTTTACTTAAGCGCAGTTTGTTATTGGCCAGCAGCGTAGCTCTAATTCTGATTTTATTATCCCCCCTTATAAAACATGCCATTGCGTATTTATCTGCTGCCAATAGTGATGTGCTCAATGAGGCCTATCGGTATTTTAGTATTCGTATTTTTAGCGCCCCAGCAGCGCTATGTAACTTAGTATTATTAGGCTGGATGCTCGGCGTTCATTATGGGCGAGGGCCATTTTATTTATTGTTAGTCACTAATATTACCAATATTGTACTCGACATTTATTTTGTAGTTTATCTTGATTGGGCGGTTGCAGGGGCGGCTTGGGCATCATTAATAGCGGATTACACGGCTTTAATTTTTGCTTTGCTGTTAGTGGTTCAGCTAGCTAAAAAACAGGGCATAAGTTTAGCGGTTGCAAATTGGTTTAGCATAGAAAAAATGGCAGGATTATTAAGTTTAAATCGCGATATTTTTATTCGCTCTTTAGTATTGCAGTTATGTTTTAGCTTTATGACCTTTTATGCTGCACGTATAGGTGAAACTACATTGGCAGCCAATGCGGTACTACTCAACTTTTTAATGTTGGTCAGCTTTGCGCTTGATGGGATTGCTTATGCGAGCGAGGCCAAAGTAGGCCAAGCGAAAGGTCAACAAAGTGTTGAAAAGATAAGGCTATGGGTAAAAATAAGCGTATTTTGGGGCATGTTGTTTGGCATTTTGTATAGTGTATTTTTTATATTATTTGGCAGCTCTATTATAAAGCTGTTGACTAATGTACCTGAGGTTATTGAAGAAGCTACATATTACTTACCGTGGGTAATTGTGCTGCCAATTTTAGCGATGAGTTGTTTTTTGTTTGATGGTATATTCGTTGGTTTAACACGTGCTAAAGCAATGCGAAATAGTATGCTGTTATCGGCGACAATAGGTTTTTTTGGGGTGTTTTGGCTATTTAAGGAATGGCAAAATAATGGCTTATGGTTGGCAATGAGTTGCTTTATGCTAATGCGGGGTGTAACACTTATAATTAAATATCAGCAGCTAAAAACTAATAATCAATTACTTGATTAAACCGTTATTTCCACAGATCGGGGTCGTTATTTTTGGCAGGGATGTTTTTCAATACTTGCGAAAAACGATTGGCAAAAATACCCGCGTAGCCCCAGAATGCAAAAAACAATGCCGGCGCTAAAATTACTATGCCAATGACTTGTAAACTATAATGACTGTAATAACCCAAAGTGATAAATATCACGGCCAGCACAAACAGTGCTAGGCCGCGAAAAAAGCGCTTTAGACTCAACTTAGGGTCGCTCCCTAAGCGGTAAATGAGTGGCTTTAGCATAGTGGGTTAATACTTAGTAATAAGAGTGCTCGCCAGCTTCGTGATCGGTTATGTCAGCCACACCGGTGATCTCATCAAACTTAGCAATCATTTCTTTTTCAATGCCTTCTTTTAGTGTGACATCAATCATAGAGCAACCATTACAACCACCACCAAATTGAAGCACAGCAATACCAGCAGCGGTGATCTCTACTAAGCTTACTTGGCCGCCATGATTTGCAAGTTGTGGGTTAACTTCTGTTTCTAACATGTGTTGAACGCGTTCATTTAGGCTTGCGTCTTCACCTAGCTTACGTGCTTTAGCATTAGGCGCTTTTAGAGTTAGCTGCGTGCCCATTTTGTCAGTAACAAAATCAATTTCAGCTTCGGCTAAAAAAGGCGCGCTTTCGGCATCAACAACAGCGTCAAAACCGTTAAAGTTTAGGCGAATATCGCTCTCTTCTACCGCGTCTTCTGGACAATAAGAAACACCACATTCAGCTTGTGATGTACCAGGATTAACAACAAACACACGAATATTCGTTTGTTGAGATTGATCTGCTAATAGCTTAGCAAAATGCGCTTGCGCTGTTTCGGAAATTGAAATCATAAAACCGTCTATACTTGACTAAATTACTCGGATACTGCATATCATACTCCGCTCATCGTGTTGCGGCTAGTGTTGAGCGTAAAAAGTTGGCATCTATTTTAAGCAATGGTAGCGTGCAATTAACAAACATTTTTAGAGTTATTTATATGCGGTTTATATTTACAGTAATGGTGATACTAGCCAGTTTTTCAAGTGCGGCAAAGCCCCTGTCGTATTATTTTGAGCAACAGGTTGAATTTGATCCCAGCATTCCAACACCTGAAAAAGTACTTGGTTATCAAGTGGGTGAATGGCATGTAAGGCATGATCAGCTTGTACGCTATATGGAAATTTTAGCTCAAAAAAGCGATCGAGTTAATTTTGAAGTAATAGGTCGTACCCACGAGCAGCGCCCACTAGTTATGCTCACTATTACCGCAGCTAACAAACTAAAAAATATAGAACAAACTCGCCAAGCACACTTAGCTCGTCTAAATAACTCAAACAATAAATTAGCAGAGCAGCCAAGCGTTGTGTGGATGGGTTACAGTGTTCATGGGAACGAATCGTCAGGGAGTAATGCTGCCTTGCTAGTGGCTTATTATTTAGCAGCCGCGCAAGGTGATGAAATAAATGAGCTACTTAACAACACGGTGATTTTACTCGACCCGGCACTTAACCCAGACGGCTTAGCACGTTTTGCTAATTGGGCTAATAGTAATCGTGGAATGAACTTATCGTCAGATCCGCAAACGCGTGAGCATGTAGAGAGCTGGCCAAGTAGCCGTACCAATCATTACTGGTTTGATTTAAATCGTGATTGGCTTTTACTGCAGCACCCTGAGTCGCGAGCGCGTATAGCCAAGTTTCATTATTGGAAACCTAATATTTTAACTGACTTTCATGAAATGGGACCAAACAATAGCTATTTTTTCCAGCCAGGGATCCCTAGTCGTAAACACCCCATTACCCCTGAAGAAAATGTGAGCCTAACCAAAGCAATTGCAAATTATCATGCAAAAACTTTAGATGAAAACAACGCACTGTATTTTACAGAAGAAAGCTTTGATGACTTTTATTATGGCAAAGGTTCAACTTACCCTGATGTAAATGGTGGTGTCGGTATTTTATTTGAACAAGCAAGTTCTCGCGGTCATATTCAAGACACTATTAATGGCCCATTGACGTTTGCATTCACTATTAAGAATCAGTTATTAACCAGCTTATCTACGTTTAAAGCAGCGATTGATAACCGCCAAGCTTTACTTGAGTATCAGGCTAACTTTTATAACAAAGCGGTTGAGCTTGCCAAAGATGAAGACTATCAAGGCTATATTGTTCAAGGTGGTGAAGACAAAACACGTACTAACGACTTTTTAAGCATACTTAAACAGCACCAAATTAATGCTTATCCAGTTAAAGAGGGACTAAAAGCTGAAGGTAAAAACTTTACCGCTAATAGCTATTTTGTGCCGCTTGCGCAACCACAATACCGATTAGTTAAAGCTATTTTTAGTGAACAACAAAACTTTGCCGATAACACTTTTTACGATGTATCAGGTTGGACATTAGCGCATGCGTTTAATTTACCATTTGCTAAAGTAAAAAGCCGCTGGGGATTAGAGGTTGATACTACGGCTTGGCAAAAAGCAAAAAAGCCTGTTTTAACGCCGCTAACTAAAAACTATGCCTACGGATTTGCTTGGGACGACATGCTTGCCCCAAAAATGCTCAATAGTTTATTACAGCAAGGCATTAAAGCGCGTGTTGCATTAAAGCCATTAACCGCAACATCAACGAGTAATGAGATAAATTTTGATGCTGGCAGTATTATTATCCCTGCAGGACTGCAAACAGAGACTGATTGGGTGGCAAAGCTAAATCAAGCACAAAGCCAATTTGATATTGAAATTAAGCCAATTACCACAGGCTTAACCAGTAAAGGTGCCGACTTAGGCTCGCGCTCTATGGCGGTTGTTTCTGCGCCTAAGGTGTTATTAGTTGGCGGTAAAGGGGTTAGCCAATATGAAGCAGGTGAAGTGTGGTATTACCTAGATCGCTTTGTAGGCGTAGCGCCTACCATTGTTGAAATGAACCGTTTAGCGTCTTTAGAGCTCAGTAATTACAGCCATATTGTTTTGGCGCATGGCGATTATTCGACGTTATCTGATACCGACAAAGTGGCAATTAAAAGCTGGGTGAGAAAAGGCGGCGTTATTTGGGGTCATAAAGACGGGGCAAAGTTCTTAGCTGATCAGCAGTTATTAAAAGCAAACTACTTATCACGTAAAGATGTTGCCAGCGCATTTGATACTCAAGGTTTAAAATATGCAGACAAAGACCATCTAGCGGGTCGCCAGCGTATTGCAGGCGCTATATTTAATACTGATGTAGATACTACGCACCCACTGACGTTTTCATTTAAGCGTGACACTCTGCCAGTATTTAAAAACAGTACCTGGTTACTTGAAGCCTCGCAAGCGCCGTTTGTAAATATACTCACCTATACACAACAGCCGTTACTTGCTGGTTTTACTGATGCAGTTAATGTAGAGCAAGTGGCCGGCGGTGCTGCGCTAATGGCTCACTCTTATGGTCGAGGTAGTGTGATTGCGATGACAGACAACCCTGTATTTAGAGGTTACTGGTATGGCACCAGCCGATTATTAAGTAACGCTTTATTTTTCGGGCATACCTTTCGCGTCAGTGGTAACTAAATCTAAAGTGGCGTTAAACAGGTCGTAAATGCCCAGACTTGTTTAGCGCCCGCTTCTTTTAGCGACAAGGTGGCTGCATTGAGTGTTGCACCTGTGGTCATAATATCATCAATAATGACCACCGTTTTACCCTCTAAATTGGCAGTACATGAAAAAGCCTGCTGTAAATTTTTTATCCGCTTTGTTTTGCTCAGTTGTGACTGTGCCGAGGTGTTTTTATTGCGTATTAAAACATTATTCAAGACCTTAAAGGATGACAAACAAGGCTGCCATACTTGGGTAACCTGATTAAATCCTCGACTAAAAAAACGCGACTTGTGCAAAGGTAAAATAATAAATACAGCAGCAGCTAAATGCTGTTTATTAGTAAAAATAGTAAGTTGTTTTTTGATGACTTGCTGCAGTGCTTTTTTGTAATGAATTTGATTATTAAATTTGAGTTGTTTTAGCCATAAATCAAAAGGGGGTTGATAAAAAGCGCAGGCAAATAGTTTCTCAAAGCTGCAGTTAGGAAACATTTCTACAATATCTGGGCGGTAAAATAAATTGTCATACTCAGACAAATCTAGCAAAGGCAGGTCATCTAAACAAAACTGACATAGTCCCAGTGAGCTGTGTATCTGATTCTGGCACAACACGCAATACGAGGGAAAAAGCCAATCAGTTAGGCTAAGTTTCATTCGCTGATTCTCCTCATTACAAACTCCCCCTAAAACGCTATCATAGATTTAAGTTTGGTTAAGGTTAGGCAAATATGCAAAATGAATTTGTGTTGTTGCATGGTTGGGGAATGAACCAAGGCGTGTGGCAGTTAATAAAACCAGAATTAGAATTTTTATATTCTGGTAAGGTACGTAGTTTAGACTTACCTGGTTACGGTGCTCATGATGTCTCTTTGGAACCGTATACTTTACATGATGCAGCTCAGCTGGTGAGTCAGCAATTAAAACCACAATCTGTTTTGATGGGATGGTCTTTAGGCGGTTTGTTTGCCATTTATATTGCCAAACATTGGCCAGAAAAAGTGTCAAAAGTTATTTTAGTTGCCTCCACTCCTTTTTTTGTAGAGCAATTGCCCTGGGAAGGTATTAAACCTAAAGTGCTCACACAGTTTAAAGAACAGCTATTGCAAGAGCGTTCAAAAACGATAGAGCGCTTTTTGGCGATTCAAGCGATGGGCAGTGAGTCGGCGCGAGATGATGTAAAACAGCTAAAACAACTATTGAGTCAGTCACCGCCGCCGAGTAATCAAGCATTAAGTGTGGGGTTAGATATACTGCAAAGTGAAGACTTACGTGAATTATTTTCTCACTGTCCCGTCGCGATTAGTGGAATTTTTGGGCGTTTAGACTCTCTCGTTCCTTATCGAGCAATTGAAAAAATGGTCGCACTTAATTCTGACTTTGAGTACGAAGTAATAGACAAAGCATCACATGCGCCATTTATTTCTCATAAAAACGAATTTTTATCTGCCGTTAAATCAATGCTTTGAAGCAAAGCCATGAATACAGCGGTTTAAAGCTTTATTTTGCGTGATTTTTGAGCGATAATTAAACAATATTTATTTGCTGGAGGTTTATTATTATGCCGATTGGATCTGTATTTAATAGCGGTGTTGAAGGGTTTAATAGAGCCAGCCAAGGTATTGAAAAGGCCAGCGCTGAGATTAACCGTGCCAGCATAGAGCAGCAAGATGATTCTCAATTAGCGCAGCAACGTCAATTAACGGCTGCTCGCCCTGAAGAAGCCGTAACCGCGCCGGTATCCCAACCTGCACGAATTGATGATGCATTAGTAAACTTAAAAGTTGAAGAGTTTAATGCCAAGGCTAACACGCAATCAATTCAAACTGCAGATGATGTACTAGGCACTTTAGTTGATATTAAAGTGTAATTCCTCATGAATATCGTCACGCCGTTTCCGTCTATCAATATAAACACTGCAAATGTTTATACGGAGACTGCTCGGCGTGACAATCAGTTACGTGAAGTCATTCCCCCAGCCGCTGCAAACACCGCCGGTAGTACTGAAAACAAAGCTCAAAGTGATGCAGAAAAAGCCAAACTACCTGGTAACAGCGATAGTTCAACTTATACTGCAAGCGGCAAAATTGCAGACAACAAAATTATTGAACAACGCGAAGGCAATGCTGATAGTGATCAAGATGATGCCGAGCAAGAAAAACAGCAAGCTGCCGAAGAAGTTAGTGAGCAAGAAGAGCTTCAACTTGAGCAAGAACAGCAACAAATTAAAGAGCTCAAAGCTCGCGATACCGAAGTGCGAACCCACGAGCAAGCGCATGCGGCTGTTGGTGGACAATATGCCGGTTCACCCAGTTACGAATACCAAAGAGGCCCCGATGGCACTAATTATGCCGTAGGTGGTGAAGTACCGATTGATGTTGGGGTTATCAATGGCGATCCGCAAGCAACCATCGATAAAATGCAAACGGTACGTGCTGCTGCACTAGCACCAGCAGAACCCTCAGGTGCCGACAGAGCGATTGCGGCAGACGCCACACAGAAAATGGCTGCCGCACAAGCTGAGTTAGCTTCAGCTGATGACGAAGACAGCAGCGAAGATAAAAGTAGAGTCAGTGCGTCGTTTTCTAATAGTGAAAGTTCAGAAGTAAAAACCGCTAAAAGCGAAGAACAATCGCGTGATATTGAAGTTGAAGCGCGTGCAGGACGCATTGCTAGCTTTTATCAACTGGCGACATCACCCGCGATTCAGAGCGAATTTTCAGCGCAAATTTAGCTTATTTAAAATGCATAAAAAAAACCGCCTAGGCGGTTTTTTTTATTTTTAAATATATCGTTTAAATTACTTTTTCACTTTTGCGTTAGCAAAGGCGTCAGCAAAGGCATTCCCCATCATCGCATTGCCTGTATCGCGTTTAGGCTTAGGCGCTCGTGCTTGGTTGGTATTATTGCTGCGAGGCTTTTGCTGTGCCGCAGCAGCTGCTTTATTGCTGGTGTCTATGTCGTCATCTAGGCGCATAGTAAAACTAATGCGTTTACGGGCAGCATCGACTTCAACCACTTTTACTTTAACAATGTCACCTGCTTTAACCACTTCGCGTGGGTCTGAAATAAACTTGTTAGTAATAGCTGAAATATGTACGAGTCCATCTTGATGAACACCCACATCAACAAATGCACCAAAATTAGCAACGTTAGAAACCACACCTTCTAAAATCATACCAGGCTTAAGGTCACTAATTTTTTCAACACCGGCTTTAAACTCCGCGGTTTTGAATTCAGGACGTGGATCGCGACCTGGTTTATCAAGCTCGCTAATAATGTCAGTCACGGTTGGTAAGCCAAATTTATCGTCAATATAGTCGTTTGCAGCGAGTTTACTTAAAAATTCACTGTTACCAATTAAGTTATTTACGTCTACCTGATTATGTTCACAAATACGCTTAACGATTGGGTATGCTTCAGGGTGAACTGATGAGTTATCTAGCGGATCGCTGCCATTATTAATGCGTAAAAACCCGGCCGCTTGTTCGAATGCTTTTGGCCCTAAGCGTTCTACTTTTTTCAATTGACTACGTTTTGTAAATGACCCATTCGTGTCACGGTAGTTTACAATGTTTTGAGCCAACGTTTTGTTTAAGCCAGAAACACGTGCAAGCAAAGGCACTGAGGCCATATTTAAATCAACCCCAACACTGTTTACACAGTCTTCTACTACAGAAATTAGGCTTTGCCCAAGTTGGCTTTGTGATACATCGTGTTGATATTGGCCTACACCGATAGACTTAGGCTCTATTTTAACTAGTTCAGCTAATGGATCTTGGAGGCGACGTGCAATAGATACTGCACCGCGTAAAGATACATCTAAATCTGGGAACTCATTAGCGGCAAATTCAGACGCAGAATACACCGAAGCGCCGGCTTCACTGACCATAATTTTATTCAGTTTAAGCTCGGCATTGGCTTTGATAAGTTCGCCAACCAGTTTATCTGATTCGCGAGAAGCAGTGCCGTTACCAATCGCAATAAGCTCAACTTTATGTTGGCGGCATAATTGCTCGAGCGTACGCAGTGATTTATCCCAATGATTTTGCGGTGCATGTGGGAAGATTGTTTGTGTAGCGAGCAGTTTTCCTGTGCTATCGACTACCGCAATTTTACAACCAGTACGCAAGCCAGGATCTAAACCAAGTGTTGTGCGAGGGCCTGCAGGCGCTGCCATTAATAAATCTTTTAAATTTTTAGCAAATACGTCAATGGCACCGGTTTCGGCTTTTTCACGCATTGCGGCTAAAAACTCGTTTTCTAAGTGTAGCCCAAGCTTAATTTTCCATGCCCACTGCACCACAGTTAATAACCATGCACTAGCAGGTTTGTTTTTAATATCTAGGCGGTAATGATCACTGATCATTTGGGCACATAACTGGGCTGGATTTTCAGCACTTGGCTCAGGGTTAATCGTTAACTGTAAAATGCCTTCATTACGTGCTCTTAGCATGGCTAATGCACGGTGCGAGGGCACTTTTTTTAACGGCTCTTGATGTTCAAAGTAGTCTCTGTATTTAGCACCTGCTTGTTCTTGCCCGTCAATTAACTTACTCTCAATCGCCCCATTTTGACTAATATGGCTTCTAAACTTAGCGAGTAATTTAGCGTCTTCAGCAAAACGCTCCATTAGAATAAATTTGGCACCATCAAGGGCTGATTTTGTATCAATAATGGCTTTATCGGCATTAATATAGTGAGCAGCTTCAGCTTCTGGGTCGAGCATTGGGTCGTTAAATAACGCATTAGCAAGAGGTTCTAAACCGGCCTCAATAGCGATTTGACCTTTAGTGCGACGCTTTGCCTTATAAGGCAAGTATAAATCTTCAAGCTCGGTTTTACTTTGCGCTGCTTTTATATCAGCTGCTAATTCCCCGGTAAGCTTATTTTGAGATTCTATCGTCGATAGAATAAAGCCACGACGCTCTTCAAGTTCACGTAAATAAGATAAACGTTGTTCTAGAAGGCGTAGTTGGGTGTCATCTAATCCACCGGTCACTTCTTTTCTGTAACGGGCAATAAAGGGGACGGTTGCGCCTTCATCAAGTAACTTTGTTGCTGCAACCACTTGTTGCTGCTGTGCATTTAGCTCAGTTGCTAAACGTGCAGAGATATCGCTCATGCAAAAACCTTTTAATACAAAAAATAAGACCAGCTAAGAAGTTAACTGATGCGTCAATGTCTTGAATAATATCACAGGGGAAGGTAATAAAAAGCTCTTAAAGCAAGCTATTTTACTTGCTTTAAGATGCCATTACTGGGGTTGGAACTATACTAATAAAAAGCTGATTTAGTGAGGGTGCTCTATACTTTCGAGTACTTCACTAAATGTGTGCGCTATTGGACTAATATGAACAGGAATTTGCAGCTTACGTGCTATATCGCGTGCTGAAATTAAACCACTTATTTCATTATTAGCCGCAGTGACTAATAAAAACATAGCGCCATGATGTTCCATAGTTTGCAGTGCATCACCAATGCATGAGTAGCTTAAGCTTTTCATACTTACACCCATTAAATTACTTAGCGGTGTCATTAAATAGCGCAAGCTAATTTCACTACGAGGCAAGCCTAAACGCTGTGCTAAAATCATGATTTTTGAGCTTTGTAAATCAGCACTCGCCACTATACCTACTAGCTTTTGCTGCTCATCAGTTACCAAAATAAAATCAGAGCGTTGAGTCGTTAACTGTTTTGACGCTTGTTCAATTGTTGTATCAAACGATGCACGCATCGGGCTTGTATCAGTAAAACTAGTCACCACTTGTGTAGCAGGTGAAGTTAAATCAATGACAGCTTCATTAGTAAATGTATTCGCAATAGTGCCATGCGAAATATCTTGGGTACGGAGTTCTTTAAAGTTAGACATAATATCCACCTAATTAGTTATAAAATTTAATAATGTTTAAAAGCAAGTTATTAAACTAAATAACGGGTGGCGCTCGCGGGTGTGCATGGCTGTAAGGTGTGACTAAAAGGCTGCTTTCATAATGAAAGTAAAACGCTAAAGGAAGTGGTTGAATTTCTCTAAGCGCAATAACACCGACATGAGAATCTATATCGGTGTCGAGGTTTGCTTGGTCAGGAGAGTCGCAAACAATAAATTCTGCAGGTGTAAAACCAGCATCAATTTGCGTATTTTTGGGTGTTGCATGCAATGTCAAACTTACACTCATAAAGAGTGTAAACAATAGGGCATTTTGTAATATGCGCGCTGTAATGTTTGACATAGTGACGACCTTAATTAACTACTCTCAAATTAATACATCATAACTTGAGTTACTTTAGTTATAGCTTACTCAGATAATATAAACAATAAAAAGTTAATATGATCTGAATCAAAACTAAGCCGTTTTATTTTTGGTAGGAAATATTATTTACATACCATTGCTTAGCACCTTGAGGGGTCATGACCTCAAAATCATCGTCTACTTGTTTTTTTAATAATGCTCGCGCCATCGGTGAGTCAATAGAAATGTAATCGTTGCGATCATAAATTTCATCGGGACCGACAATTCTAAACTTCTTACACTCCCCAGCCTCGTTTTCTATTTCAACCCAAGCACCAAAAAAAACTTTGCCGTCTTGCACGGGTGAGTAATCAACAATTTTTAAATCGGGGATGCGCTTACGTAGATAGCGCACTCGGCGGTCTATTTGGCGTAATAGACGCTTGTTATACTGATAGTCTGCATTTTCAGAGCGGTCACCAAGGCTTGCAGCCCAACTCACAATTTTAGTGACTTCTGGGCGTTTTACATTCCAAAGATGGTCATGTTCTTGCTGAAGTTGTAAATAACCTTCGCGAGTAATTAAGTTTGTTTTCACGCCGTGTTCTTGTTTAATTTTCATGTGTGGCACGGTATTAAAATAAAGGCAGCTTGTCGAGATAAAATAGCCACCAATGGGTTTGAAATGTTCAGTAACAATCTAAGCACTTAATTAGTTTTTTATTATTAAGTTTTTCATTTATATTAACTATTAATAAATTATAAAAATAAGCAACAGATTATGGGACAAGAGACAGTAAAAGTATTAGTGGTTGATGACGATAAACGTTTGCGCAGTTTGCTTGAGCGCTATTTAGTAGAGCAAGGATTTATTGTTAGAACAGCCGCAGATTCACAGCAAATGGATAGGCTTATTGAGCGTGAAAACTTTCACTTAATGGTGCTTGATTTAATGCTGCCCGGAGAAGACGGGCTCTCTATTTGCAGACGGTTACGTCAAAAAGAAAACCAAATCCCAATTGTGATGTTGACCGCTAAAGGTGATGAAGTAGACCGCATTATTGGTTTGGAGCTCGGTGCTGACGATTATATTCCTAAACCGTTTAATCCACGTGAGTTACTTGCCCGCATAAAAGCAATTTTACGTCGCCAATCAAAAGAAGTGCCAGGGGCACCTTCAGCAGAAGAGAATTTAATTGAGTTTGGTAAATTTACTTTAAATTTAGCCACACGAGAAATGAGCGAGGGGGATAATACCGTATCGCTCACAAGTGGTGAATTTGCCGTATTAAAAGCGTTGGTATCTCACCCTCGAGAGCCGTTAAGTCGTGATAAATTAATGAACTTGGCAAGAGGTCGTGATTACAGTGCGCTAGAGCGTAGTATTGATGTGCAAGTGTCACGCCTTCGCCGTATGATTGAAGTGGATGCGGCTAACCCGCGTTATATTCAAACTGTATGGGGATTAGGTTATGTGTTTGTTCCTGATGGTGAAAAGTAATAATTATGGGGATGTTTCCACGTAGTGCGTTTGGGCAAACTGTTTTTTTAGTAGCAGCTTTGTTGCTGATTAACCAAATTGTATCCTACGTCACAGTAAGTTTATATGTTGTTAAACCCACCATTGAGCAAGTTAATTTGATGCTTGCTAAGCAAATTAAAACTGTATTTATTGACTGGGAAGATGGGGTTGAAGTAACCGATGAAGTTTCAGAAAAGTTTTTTGCAATAACCGGTATTGAGGTGATGACTCAGCGTGAAGCGATGCGCAATGGCTTAGGGCAAAGTCGTGAGTATTCAGGGCTATCGCGAAGTATGTCAGAGCAGTTGAATGGGTTTTCTCGGGTACGCATTAGTCAAACCGATCCACTTATTTATTGGGTGGAAGCCCCGCAAGCACCGGGCTATTGGGTTAAAGTCCCCTTAACCGGATTTAAAGAAAGTAATCTTGAATTTTTAACTTTTTACTTATCCAGTATAGGCTTTTTAAGTGTATTAGGCGGGTGGTTATTTGCAAGGCATTTGAACCGACCATTAAAAGCACTGCAACAAGCGGCAATAAAAGTAGGCGTTGGTGATTTTAGTACTAAGTTACAAGAACAAGGCTCAAGCGAAGTTATTGAGGTAACGCGCGCTTTTAACCAAATGTCGCGAGGTATAGCAGCCCTTGAAAATGATCGTCGATTACTCATGGCCGGTGTCTCTCACGACTTACGCACACCGCTTACCCGTATTCGGTTAGCCACAGAAATGATGGTTGATGAAGATGATTATTTACGCGAAGGTATTATTTACGATATTGAAGATATGAATGGCATTATTGATCAGTTTATTGAATATTTACGCCATCATAAACGTGAAGAACAAAGCTATGAAGATATCAATGCGTTAGTAGCCGAAGTCGTACAAAGTGAATTAAAGCATCAACGTGTTATTACGTTTGAAAGCAATCCTAACCTAGGTAATATTCCCATCAGCTCAGTGGCTATTAAGCGAGTAGTGACGAATATGATTGAAAATGCACTGCGTTACTCGCAAGGGGATATTGAGGTGCAAAGTTATTTTAATAGCAATAAAAAGTACGTCATTATTGCGGTTAACGATAATGGCCCAGGTATTCCTGAGAGTGAATTAGAATCAGTGTTCGAACCATTTAAGCAAGGTGACGCTGCACGAGGCAGTGAAGGCAGTGGTTTAGGCTTAGCTATTATTAAACGCATTATAGACATGCATAATGGCAAGGTTGTGCTCTCTAATCGCCCTGAAGGTGGTTTAAGTGCGCAAATATATTTACCGGTTAAAGTGGTTAATCAAAACTAAATAAAGCTATCCGCCGTTATATGCGGATAGCTTTAACCATTTTATAGTGCTTTAAAACGAATGGCTGTACCACCACTGGTGGCCAATTTTAGTGTGAGTTTATCATTTGCGGTAACAGTGCGTTTTTCGATTTTTAAATCGTAAGGGTTGTTCTTCCACTCTGCCTTATCACCATCTTTGTAGATTTGCGCTTCAAACTGTTTATCTTTATCTAAGAAGTCGAGTTTAACCTCAATGGTGCGGGCGTTTTCATCAGTTACAGCGCCTAAGTACCAGTCATTACCAGTGTAATGATCGCGTTTACGTTCTTTTCGTGCAAATACAATAAAGTCGCCTACTTCTCCATCAAGCGCAATACTTTGTTGCCAATCGGTCGGTACGTCTTGAATAAATTGAAAAGCATCGGGCTTAGCTAAATAATTTTTAGGTAAATCAGCCGCCATTTGAATTGGGCTGTACATTACAACATAAAGTGCTAATTGCTTTGCAAGTGTTGTTTGCGGGCGATTTGTATCGCCACCTAAGCCATTAAAGCTCATATCAAAAATACCTGGCGTAAAGTCCATTGGGCCTGCCAGCATACGCGTAAAAGCAAGCATTGGAATGTGCTCTGGTGGATTGGGTGGCGTGCCCCATGCGTTAAATTCTTGGCCGCGAGCGCCTTCACGAGCAATCCAATTAGGGTAAGTACGGCGAAGGCCGGTGTCTTTTATTGGCTCATGAGTATTAATACTTATTTTATGTTTTGCAGCTAGCTTAACGTTGTATAAGTACTCATTAACCATAAATTGGCCGTCATGCCACTCAAAACGGGCAATGCCGTTTTCATCAATGCGTTTAATATTGCCACCATCGGCCACATAACCGGTTTTAATTTGGCTTACATTTGATTGCTCGTAAAGCGCAAAAGCGTCTTCCATTTGATTACGATAATTTGTTACGTTACCTGAAGTTTCATGGTGGCCAATTAACTGCACCCCTTTTTGCTTACCGTAGCGGGTAAGCTCCTCAATATCAAAGTCATCATATGCTTGGGTAAAGCTAAATACATCGCCATTAAAAAACCAGTCGCCATCCCAACCAGTGTTCCAACCTTCAACTAATACACCATCAAAGCCGTATTTTGCGGCAAAGTCCATGTAGTATTTAGTATTTTTTGTGGTAGCACCGTGTTTTTCGCCACTACCCCAAGTATTCTCATTGATGTGCATGCCCCACCAAATACCTACGTATTTGCCTGGTTTAACCCAGGACACATCACCGAGCTTATTTGGCTCATTTAGATTTAAAATAATATCTGAATTAACTAAGTCTACCGCATGTTCGCCAATTTGAATGGTGCGCCAAGGCGTATTAAATGCACCGTGCTTTTTGACTGCTATACCATCTGACCATGGCGTTAAATCGGCGCTAAAAGTGCCTGGGCGACGTTGGTTAAGCACCATGCCCGCATAATCGACTAGGGCTGCTTCATGAATACTGACATGCACGCCGTTGCCATTTTTAAAAGTAAAAGGGGTGTGAGCGAGTGCAGCATCTTGTAAGGCTGTGGTGTTGTAGACATATTCGTAACGATTCCAACCGCGAGCAGGTATCCACCATGCAGTGGCTTTATCGGCACCGGCGATGGCAAACTCGGTCAGCTCTTTAGTAATTTCTGTTTTTTCAAAACCGGCTTGTTTAGGGACTTCATAGCGAAATCCCACACCGCTATCAAAGGCTTTAAATCGCACTGTGTATGTGCCACCGTGGGGTGCGGGTTTATTAAAGGTAACGGCAATTTCATTGTGCTTGTCGACAACGGTTTGACGCTCTCCCCAAGGTTGCTGCCATTGACTATCTGTTTGTGAGCGAGTTACTTCACTAATAACAAAACCTTCATCAAATGGCGCTTGGCTTTTAAATCTAAAACCTAAATGTGACTGCGTAATAACAGGTTTACCGTTAAAGCTAATAGAATAGTAAGGAGATGAAGATTGATCAGATATGGTGATTTTAATTTTTTGATCAGGCGATTCCAGCATGGCTTCTTTTGCAAAAGCGCTGCTTGAAAGTAAAGCAACTAGCAGTAAAGGTAATCTCATTGTGTGTCCTTTATGTCAAATTGTAGACTATGAGCATAAAGTGAAGGTGGGGTTATTACGAGATGACTGCAAACGTATTCAGTGTAATTAAACACATAAAAAAGGGCTCTAGCGAGCCCTGTTTTATATTTATAACTTATTATTTTTTATCAAAAGCGCGTTTCATGTAATTAGGTGTTGCGAGTGCACCGTGATGAATGCCGCCATTGTAGTATTCACTATGCTGTGCAATTGTTGCTGCGCCGTCTTCTCTAAAGCCATTAAATGCCTCAGATTTGCGAGCTAGCGTCACTGACCATAACCCACTTGGGTAAATAGGTTGTGGGAATGGGAGTGTTTGTAAATCGTTAAAACCAACACTTAGCATAGCTTCGCGCATTTCAACCAACAGTGGCATATGCATTAATGGCGATTCACTTTGTTGTACCAGTATTCCACCAGGGCGAAGTGCGTTTAAACAGCTAGTATAAAACGCATGGTTAAATAAACCTTCACCTGGGCCTACCGGATCAGTACCATCAACAATCACTACATCAATAGACTCACCAGCTGCTTCGCGCATGTATTTAATGCCATCGTCAAACATCACAGTAGCACGTGGGTCATTATTTGATTCACATAACTCTGGGAAGTACTTTAACGACATTTGGGTAACCACTTCGTCAATATCTATTTGAGTTACAGTTTCTACGCTTGGGTGCTTGAGCACTTCACGTAACGTACCGCAATCGCCGCCACCAATAATAACTACGTTTTTTGGGTTTGGATGCGCCAGTAATGCTGGGTGGCTGATCATTTCGTGGTAAAAAAAGTTTTCACGGCTACTTACCATAGTACAACCATCAATGATCATTAAATTACCAAAGTCTGTGGTTTCAAACATTTCTACTTTTTGAAAAGGAGACTGTTTTTCATCTAACTTTTTGTTAATACGTAATGAAAATGCGCTGCCATCGCGGTCGCTAATTTCAGTAAACCACTTACTTTGATCTAAATTTGCCATAGTTGTTGTTACACTTTTGGTTGAGTATGAAAAAAAGGAGGCAATTCTGCCAGTGCTTGGCCTATTGCTCAATCAAATTTTACTCTCTTTAGCGAATAAAGTTAGCTATAAAGAGGGGAAAGTTCAATTTTTGTTAGCTTAGCAGATAGTGACGTATTAAAATGCCCCTTTACACCTAATTTAATAAAGAAGAGTTGCCATGACTTGGGGTTTAGAAACAGCACGTGCTACATACAATGTTGCTCATTGGAGCGATGGTTATTTTGATATTAACGCACAAGGTGAGTTGATAGCCTATCCTGATGGCGACCAAACAAAACCTGCCATTTCTTTAAGTCAGCTTACTGAGCAATTTAAGCAGCAAGGGTTAACATTGCCCGTACTGGTGCGCTTTACTGATATTTTAAAAAATCGTGTAGATACGCTCACCAATGCCTTTACTCAAGCGCGCACTAACCGCGAATATAACGGCAAATACACCTGTGTTTATCCTATTAAAGTAAACCAGCAGCGCTCTGTTGTTAGTAAGTTATTAGCTCACCCAAGTGGCTTAGTGGGACTTGAAGCCGGTTCTAAGCCTGAACTAATGGCCATTTTAGGGGTGGCGAAAGAGCCTATTACAATTGTATGCAACGGCTACAAAGACAGTGAGTTTTTACGTTTAGCCTGTATTGGTCAAGCAATGGGACACAGCGTTAAAATTGTGGTTGAAAAACTCTCAGAGCTAACCACATTGCTTGAAGAAATTGATAATTTAGGCATTGAACCGGCTATTGGAATTCGTATTCGCTTAAATTCGGTTGGCAAAGGTAAATGGCAAAATACCGGTGGTGAAAAAGGTAAGTTTGGTTTAACCGCAGGGCAAGTACTCAGTGCAGTGGAAGTACTTAAGCAACATAACAAGTTGCATTTAATGCAAATGGTGCATTTTCATATTGGTTCTCAAATCGCCAATATTCGTGATATTCATCGTGCCTTGCGCGAATGTGCTCGCCATTTTGCTGAATTAACTCAATACGGTGTACCGCTAAATACGGTTGATGTGGGTGGCGGGCTTGGCGTTGACTACGAAGGCTCAGGCTCACGTAGTGCCTGCTCAATGAACTACACAGTCGAAGAATACGCGCGTAATGTAGTGAATGCATTTGCCGATGTGTGCGATCAGCATAACTTAACGCATCCTGCGATTATTACAGAATCTGGCCGTGCATTAACGGCTCATCATGCAGTGTTGATCACCGATGTCATTGATGTAGAAAAAGCACCGAATCATTTAAACCCAGAACCGCCATTGGAAAACAGCGCATTAGTGCTAGATGAAATGTGGCAATGCTTACAACGTTTGAACCCACGTATGGCACTTGAAATATATCATGATGCTATGCACTTATTTAGCGAAGCACACGATCAATACGTGCATGGTTTAGTGAGCATGCTAGAGTGGGCGAAAATAGAGCAGCTTTACTTTACGATTTTACACCGAGTTCGTGCATCGTTAAGCGTTAACGCACGTGCTCATCGCGAAGTGCTGGATGATTTAAACGAAAAGCTAGCCGATAAACTGTTTGTGAATTTTTCATTGTTTCAGTCATTACCTGATGTATGGGGTATTCAGCAGTTATTTCCGGTCATGCCCATCGAAAACCTAACGCAGCCGCTTACTCAGCGCGCGATTATCCAAGACATTACTTGTGATTCTGATGGGCAAATACGTGAGTACGTTGAAGGTGCAGGTATTGAAACAAGTTTACCTATCCCTGAATATACACAAGGTCAGCAGTATCATATTGCCATGTTTATGGTGGGGGCATACCAAGAGATTTTAGGTGACTTACATAACCTATTTGGTGATACCGACTCAGTCCATGTTGAGCTTAATGAGCAAGGATATGTATTAACCAATGCCATCAAAGGTGACAGTGTTA
Source organism: Pseudoalteromonas sp. 23_GOM-1509m (assembly GCF_000518425.1). Classification (NCBI taxonomy): domain Bacteria; kingdom Pseudomonadati; phylum Pseudomonadota; class Gammaproteobacteria; order Alteromonadales; family Pseudoalteromonadaceae; genus Pseudoalteromonas; species Pseudoalteromonas sp. 23_GOM-1509m. The sequence goes on along the minus strand of NZ_JADO01000020.1, from coordinate 33,760 downwards.
AGGATGTATTAAAATTTGTTGATTATGATAGCGAGTTATTAGCTGATAACTTTGCCACTCAAATTAATAAACTTGATGTATCAGAACACTGTAAAGAAGGGTACCTAGCCGAGCTCAATGCAGGGCTTGAGGGCTACACCTATTTTGAAGATTAATTTAGTTGTATAGTTAAGCGCGGTCTTAGTGGCTGCGCGATGTTTAAAGGAATAGAAGTAATGTCAGTTATTCGTAGTGTATTTAGTATTTTCTTTTATACAATAAACACTCTTTTTTGGTTTGTGCCTATTTTTATTTGTGGCATCGTTAAGTTAATCCCAATCAAACCACTACAAAAATTAATGAGCTGGACGGCCAAGCAATGTGCCTCTATTTGGGTGACCTTCAACACGTTAAATCAGACGTTATTAACGTCAACTAAACTTAATGTTATTGGCCTTGAAGAGCTTAAATTAAAAGATTGGTACCTAGTCATTGCGAACCATCAAAGCTGGGTGGATATTTTAGTGTTACAGCGGGTGTTTAACCGAAAAATACCTTTTTTGAACTTCTTTTTGAAAAAAGAGCTTATTTACGTACCTGTTTTAGGTTTGTGTTGGTGGGCACTCGACTTTCCTTTTATGACCCGTACCAGTAAAAGCCAATTAAAAAAGAATCCTAAATTGCGTGGTAAAGATTTAGAAACCACCCGTAAAGCCTGTGAAAAATTTAAAGAAATGCCAGTCAGTGTGGTTAACTTTGTTGAAGGGACGCGTTTTACAGCGCAAAAGCATGCGCGTCAAAATAGCCCGTTTCCTCACTTACTTAAACCGAAAGCGGGTGGTGTGGCGTTTGTAATGCAAGCCATGGGTGAGCAAATTTCTAAAGTGGTAAATGTCACTATTCATTACCCTGAGGACATTCCTACCTTTATGGATTTTGCAGCCGGTAAAGTAAAACACATTGATGTACATGTTGAAGTAAAAGGCGTTAGTGACGACTTAATTGGTGATTACACTAATGATCCTGACTTTAGAGTACGCTTTCAAAGTGAATTAAATCGCGTGTGGGAAGAAAAAAACCAGACGTTGGTTAATCTCAAACAAAAATAACAAAATGAGCTGACAGTTATGCTAAAAAAATGGTTACCTAATTGGTTAAATGGCTTAATTGTTGGCTGTGTTTTATTTGCTAATTTAATAATATTTGGCGCATTAGTGCTTACCCTAGGGTTAGTTAAATTAGTGCTGCCCATACCTGTAGTGAGTAAATTATTACACAGTGCGTATAAAGGGTGGTGCAAAGGTAACCGCTTAGGGCTGTGGTTAGGCTGTAATAATATTAAAGTTAATATTAGTGGGGAGGTAAACGCCAACAGTTGGTATTTGCTAATCAGTAATCATATTAGCTGGCTTGATATTGCGGTATTGAGCTCGTTGGATGCATTGCCAGCCCCTAAGTTTTTTTTAAAAGATGAGCTTAAATACGTGCCATTTATTGGCACTGGTGCGTGGGCGATGGGTATGCCCTTTATGAAACGAGTGACCAAAGCGCAATTGGCTAAAAATCCGAATTTAAAAGGCTTAGATGTCGAGCGTACTAAGCGCAGTTGCCGTAACTTTCGTCATCATCCTACAACCATAGTTAACTTTGTAGAAGGTACGCGTTTTACTGCGCAAAAGCACCAGCATCAACAAAGTCCTTTTCAGCATTTATTAAAACCTAAGGCTGGTGGAACTGCTTTTGCCTTAGAGGTTTTAAACGAGCAGTTTGACGCTATGCTTAACACCAGTTTAGTGTATAGCGGTCAGTCAGATCATGTGTGTCGTAATATTTTAAAAGGCGAGTTGGAGTCTATTCATATTACTATTGAGGTTATGCCAATAAATACACAGATGATTGGCAGTTACCAAACCGATAAGGCATTCAGGGCCCAGTTTCAGCAATACTTAAATAACTTATGGACAGTAAAAGATAAGCAATTAAGCGCTATTCATATTCAGCAAGCTAGTACTGAATTAACACCCAGTAAGGAAATTGAAATACCATGAGCAAAACACACCTACAGGAGCTAATTACTCCTTGGTTTGAAAAAGTCCCCGATGCTTTTTTTCTCAGCGCAATCACCGCCTCATCAATTGGCATTCTTTCATTATTATTTGTTTACTTATTTACTCGTCGCTTGATGTTACCGGGTATTCAAAAGGTGGTGACTAAACTCTCTCCTGAGCGTATTGGTTCATTGTCACCTATGTTAACTAAGCTGAATAAACGAATTGCTTGCTTGTTATGTTGTGTACTTTTTTTAGCCACATTTGATAGTGTTTATCCGGTTAATGCAATTGCTCAAGAGATCCTTAAAACCATTGGCCAAGCATTATTAATTATTTATATAGGTTTTATTATTAGCAGCATAGTGAGCATTGCTGGCGCTATTTATAACCAATTAGATTTTGCTCGCGAAGTACCTATTCAAGGCTTAATTCAAGTGGTTAAGCTGATCACCTTTATTGTGTGTTCAATATTAATTGTTAGTATTGTGCTTGAAAAATCGCCGACTTATATTCTCTCTGGTTTTGGTGCTATTGCCGCTGTTACTTTATTAGTATTTAAAGACACCATATTAGGTTTTGTCGCCAGCATTCAAATTGCCGCTAATCGTTTGGTGACCTATGGAGATTGGATCCAAGTAGATAACTACGGCGCCGATGGCGAAGTAATTGATTTAGGACTTAATACTGTAAAAGTGCGTAACTGGGATAACACCATAACGACCATCCCTACTTATATGCTGGTGGCCGGTTCATTTAAAAATTGGCGCGGTATGCAAGAATCTGGTGGGCGACGCATCAAGCGTTCTTTAAACATTGATATGAACAGCATCTTTTTAGTTGATGACGATTTTAAAGCGCAAATAGAAGCGGCTATACCACTGCAAGAATATATTCGACTAGGCACACTTCCCGATCCGGTGTCGAACTTAGGGCTATTTCGTCGCTATGCAGAGGGTTACTTAAAACAACACAGTAAAATCAATACCTCGCTCACACTTATGGTGCGTGAACTACAACCGCTTAATCATGGCTTACCGATTGAGTTTTACTGCTTCAGTGAAGACAAACGTTGGATATCGTACGAGCACTTACAAGCTGAAATTATGGACCATTTACTGGCCGTATTACCTGTGTTTGGGCTGCGCGCTTATCAAAGTGTCAGTGGGCAATTAAGCCCAGCTGACGGAGCCAATATGGCAGGTAAACCCAGCATTAAAGTGCCCAATAATGCTGTCCAAGGCCAACACCAATAAACAATAACAATAGCCACCAAATAGGTGGCTTTTTAATACGTAACCATGCAAACGCAGCAATCACTAATGCAATTTGCCAAATATTGCTTACGGCAGAAGTCCAAATGGGCGAATATAATGCAGCTGCCAAAAAGCCAACTACAGCAGCATTAAGCGCTGCAATTGAGCTGGCAAAGCGAGGATTACTGGCCAAGTTTATCCAGCTTTTTTGAAACGCCAGCATCAGTAAAAAACCGGGTGAAAATATCAATAATGTTGCGATTAGCGCACCCACTAATGGTTGTGCAGAGTTCAATTGTGCCCCCAAGTAGGTGGCTATAGTAAACATTGGGCCAGGAACGGCTTGGGCACTGGCGTACGCAGTTAAGAATTGATCATTACTCAGCGTTGGAACTCCCGCTTGCAAAACAGGTAATACAACGTGTCCACCACCAAATACCATGGCACCTGCTTGGTAAAAAGGCGCGAATAACGCAGCGTTTTCGCCAAGTGGGATAAAGCTGATGGCAAGTAGTAGTGCAAATAAGCCAAGAGCAATCCAATTGATGTTGGTTTTTTCTCTGCTAACATTTTCTGTAGATTTAGCTAAGTTAAGTAAAGGCCATAAAGCACCGATAATGGCAGCGGTTACTAAAATGGCGATTTGAGTGCCCAACATAGGAAATAAAATCAGTGCTAAAGTACTCATTATTGCCAGAAGTTTAAGTACCGCACTGGTGCAAAAGCTTTTCGCCATACTAAGGGTCGCATCAGCAACAATAACCACGGCAAATAGTTTCAAACCTGCAATAATAGCAAAATAAACAGCATCAAACTGATGTGCACTTATTGCAATTAGCACCATGATCAAAAACGAAGGCAGGGTAAAGCCTATAAACGCAGCGATACCACCGAGTACACCCGCACGCTCTACGCCAATTGCAAAGCTAATCTGACTTGAACCAGGGCCTGGCAGAGCTTGACTTAAGCTAATTAGCTGCGCGTAACGCGCTGTACTTAACCAGCGAAGCGAATCAACAAAGTGGTGCTTAAAGTAACCTAAATGCGCGGCAGGGCCGCCAAAGCTCATGCAGCCAAGCAAAAAGAACTGTCTAAAAATCGCAATTAACATAGTGTCCATCGCCTTTTGATAAATCATAAAATTGTCACAAACAAGTATGACATTATTATGAAACGCTATCACTACTTCCTTATTTGATAGGCAATATCAACGCTTATACATTATTCTTCATTGTTGGTTCATACATATATTTGCATAATTGCAATAATAAATTCTAAATGAATAGGAAATTACCATGATGTTAACTAAATCACTTTTAAGTGTCACTGTCGTTGCTGTATTACTTTCTGGCTGTGAAATGAATAACACAGGTAAAGGTGCCGCTATAGGTGCAGCCGCGGGTGGTATTTTAGGTAAAGCTACAGGTAACCACAAAGATAAACGTATTTTTATTGGTGCAGCTATTGGTGCGCTAGCGGGTGCTGCTGTAGGTGATTACATGGATAAACAAGAAGCTGCTTTTCGTGATGAGTTAGCGGGTTCGGGAGTTGAAGTGGTTCGCGAAGGCGATAACTTACGCTTAGTGATGCCCTCTAATATTACGTTTGCGACTGATCAATCTTATATTTCATCGGGCTTTCATGACACTCTAAATGCGATAGCAAGTGTAATGAATAAATACGAAAAAACCTACTTAAGTGTTGAAGGTCACACCGACAGCACGGGCAAAGACAGTTACAACATGACTCTTTCAGAGCAGCGTGCACAAAGCGTAAAAAATTACTTAGTGAACCAGCAAATTATGGCGGCACGAGTAAGCACGAGTGGCTATGGCGAATCACGCCCAATAGCGACTAACGACACAGCGAATGGTCGTGCGCAAAATCGCCGAGTAGAAATTCAAATTGTACCAAACACTCAAGGTTAGCTTTGGTAGTTACAAACCGCGTTTGCGCGCGGTTTGTGTACTTATTTAAAGGGCACTTTTAAATAAGTTAGTTGTCATAAGGAGTTCTTCATAGGGACATGTTTATGACAAAGTGGCGTACAGCAATTATTTTATCGGTATGTTTACATGGGTTAGTTTTGTTTTTTTTAACTACCTTAAAAGCCCCTAAAATTAAACAGCCGCAATTAACGCCAATTAAAGCGTATATGGTGAATGTGCCTGCCAAAAATAAAGTAACGCAACAGGCCACTCAGCAAAGCGCTAACAAATATATTAATACAGAAATAACCCCAACCAAGCCTGTTAATGCAACCCAATCAAAACCACTAAATGCGACTAATAAAAAAACAAAGGAGGCGACTGAGCCGGTAAGTACCACCTCCATAAACACCCACCCTGTAACCGCAACGTCTTATAAAAAGATCGACCTGAAAAAAGGGCTCAATAGTATTTTACAGCAACAAACTGGCTATTCTGATACTGCAAAGAATGACCCTCAGAAAAAGCGCATTACCGTCCCAAAAGAGCATGCAGGGAAGGTGAAGCCGCTATTAAAAATAGAGCAGCAAAATATGCAATTTACCACTTACCGACGAGGTGATAGCTGTTTTAAAAAGGTATCTATTGGTGCTGGGGTTATGCCCAAAAAGGACTTGCCAGAGAGTTATATCGTTGGTGTAAAGTGCGATAAAACCAAGCTAACAAAGGCTTACGATACCGCAATGAATAAATGGCTTGATAAAAAGTAGCGACTAAATTGCAATCAATCTAGATTAAACTGTAATTCACATAGCTTTTGATACAAAGGGTTGCTTGCCATTAATTGCTGATGAGTGCCTGTGGCTTTTATTTCGCCATTTTCCATTACCACAATCATATCGGCGTGTTTTACCGTGGCTAGTCTATGGGCAATAATCAGCGTTGTTTTATTTTGCATTAAGTGCTCAAGTGCGGCCTGAACATGATGCTCACTTTGCGCATCAAGTGCGCTGGTAGCTTCATCGAGTAGCAGTATTTCGGGATCTTTTAAAATGGCGCGGGCAAGTACAATACGCTGCTTTTGCCCACCCGAAAGCCTAACACCTTGCTCACCTAAAAAGCTGTTATAGCCTTGTGGTAACTGTTTTATAAATTCATCAGCATGTGCATGTTTGGCGGCCGCATAAACTTGCTCGTCACTGGCGCTTGGGTTGCCATAGCGAATGTTATGCATGACATCAGAGCTAAATAAAATCGGGTTTTGTGCCACCATGCCCATTTTGTTGCGTAAGGTGTTTAACGACAACTGTTTAATATCTATATTATGAAACTTAATCGCTCCGCTGGCTGGATCGTAAAAGCGCTGCAATAGTTCAAATAAGGTAGTTTTACCCGCACCGGAAGGGCCAACAATAGCCACAGTTTTACCTGTTTCAATATTTAAGCTGATATTATTTAATGCGCTTACATCTGGGCGAGAAGGGTAATTAAAACTAATACCTTCAAGTGAAATTGCACTGTTGCTGGTTGTTGCATGTAACTCATCATCTTGTGGAATTTCGGGGTTTTGTATTTTACTTTCAACGGCGAGCAGTTCGAGCAATCTTGCTGCGGCTCCTGCGGCGCGCTGTAGTTCACCATAAACCTCTGCAACGGTCGCTACCGACATGGCCACCATAATGGCATAAAACACAAAAGCACCGAGTTCACCTCCCGTCATAGTGCCTGCTAACACATCACTACCGCCTACCCAGAGCATGGCACTAATAGCACTAAAGGTAAGAAAAATAACAGCTGCAATTAAAAACGAACGTTGTTTAATTCGGCTTTTAGCCACATTAAAGGCCTTTTCGGTTTCAAGCGCAAAAGCAGATTGTTCTTGTTGTTCGTGGCTATAACTTTGTACCACTTTTATGTTTTGAATGATCTCACCCGCGTAGGTGCTTATATCGGCAATAGCATCTTGGCTAGAACTGGCGAGTTTGCGCACCTTTTTACCAAACACTATCATAGGCACCAGTACTAAAGGGACGCAGGCCACAACGACCAAGGTAAGCTTTAAATTAGTAACAAGCAGCATAATTAAACCACCGATTAACATTAGCGCGCTTCGCAGTGCCATAGAAAATGACGAGCCAATAATAGATTGTAATAATGTGGTGTCGGTGGTTAAACGCGACATCAGCTCGCCGCTACGATTTTCTTCAAAGTAACTCGGGTGCAAGGTAACAATACGATTAAACACGGCTTTTCGAATGTCGTTACTGACTCGTTCGCCAATCCACGACATTAAATAAAATCGGCTGAATGTACCCACTGCCAATAAACTGATCAAACCAATTAATACCAACACAGCTTGTTGTAATTGCGCTTGCGAGCCGGCAATAAAGCCATGATCAATCACAAATTTAACGCCTTGCCCTAGCGATAAGTTAACTCCTGCGGTGGCAAGTAACGCCACTAAAGCCCCTAAAACTACCCATTTATAAGGCTTAATAAAATTGAATATAGGGAATAAAGCGCTAAAGGCGGCTTTATCTGAAGCAGGCTTGTCTGTAGGCATAGTAGATTCTTATTGATGATTAAGGTATAGATATGGCATCAATAGATTAAAAATCAATAGTATTAAAAATCATCAATAAGGAAAAATTATGACAACTAAACAGGTAACAGGCGAGTTTACCGTTACATTAGCGCCTATAGAGGGGTATGCACACGGGCAGCAAGGCGTTAATTTAGGTCGTATGTCGATTGATAAACAATTTACTGGTGGCCTAACCGCAACTAGCCAAGGTGAAATGCTCAGCGCCATGACCCCCACCCAAGGCAGTGCCGGTTATGTGGCTATTGAACAAGTAATAGGCGAACTTGATGGTTTGCAAGGTGGTTTTGTACTGCAGCATTTTGGCACCATGGATAAAGGCCAAGATAGCTTGATTTTAAAAGTGGTACCCGACTCAGGCACTGATGAGCTCGCAGGATTAACCGGCAGTATGAAAATACGGATTGAGCAAGGGATTCACCATTACGATTTTGAATACATGTTATAAGTTCAACAAGGATTAAAATGCAAAAAGTAATCGAATTCAGAAAGGCCCGTTTTTTGGGTGGGGTAGATATAGTCGCACTAAATGATCGCATACAGGAATTAAACCAAGACGGCTGGAAAGTAATAAACGCAGTGCCATTGACAGGCTTTTATGGGCAAGTGCATGGTTATGCATTACTTATTGAAAATGAAGAAATATAAGGGTTACTAATGGCATTATCATTATGGTTTAGCTTAGCACTGGTATGCATGATGGGCGCAATGTCGCCAGGGCCTAGTTTAGCTGTGGTATTAAAGCATAGCTTAAATGGCGGGATGAAAAATGGCATGCTGGCAGCGTTAAGCCATGGTTTTGGGGTTGGCTTATATGCAGCGGCCTCATTATTGGGATTAGGCGCATTGATGTTGCAGTTTCCTACTGTGTATCAATTTTTAGTGTACTTAGGGGCAGCCTATTTAGCGTATTTAGGTTTGAAAATACTATTTTCAAAACCTAACGACAGCGAGCTGCAAGTTCAAAAAAGTGCAGTGAGCAGTTCTAAGGCGTTACAAGATGGTTTTGCGATTGCATTTTTAAACCCTAAGTTGGCAATTTTCTTTTTGGCGCTATTTTCGCAGTTTATCGATCCAGAAAACCTTACATTAAACATCGGTATTATTATGTGCTTAACCGTTTTTGTAATAGATACTGGGTGGTATTTATTGGTGGCTTTACTCACTGATGTGTCTAAAAAGCGCTTTGGCTTTACCAAGCAAAATATCTGGTTAGATAGACTATTAGGTATGGTATTTATTGCGCTTGCGATCAAAGTGGTAATAGGATTTTAACTATCAAAGTGATTGAATTGCGTACAGTTGGTAATTAATGTAACTTAAAAAAACTATAATTTAAAAGTGATAAGCCGATGTCTAATATAATTTTAAAAAGTGCCACTTTTGATAACAAAGTCAAACAGTACTGGATGTGCTTAGCTGCAATATTTAGCCTTTTTCCAGTTGTAACTATTGTGTTTTTACCCGTTGTATTGCTTTTGGTGTGGCTAGTCGCAGGGCGAGTATTAGCAGCTATGTCGGCCGATTTACTAGAGCGCAAGCTAGTGGTTAAACGTGGTATTTTGTTTAAAGAAGAAAAATCGATTCCGCTTGAAAAAATCACTGATGTGGGATTAAGTCAGGGGCCATTAATGCGACTATTTGGTTTATACCGCTTAAGCTTTGAAACTGCAGGGCAGTCTGGTCACGGTGCATTAGTATCGTTACTTGGGGTAGTTAATGCCAGTGAATTTCGTGAAGCCATTTTAACTCAAAAAGATAACCTCACTTCAGATCAGCCAGCCCAATCTAATAACGATGAACCACAAAGCCAAGTAGAGCTCATCCGCTCGCTTACCTACAGCGTAAAAAATATCGAGCAAATGTTAGTCAACTTGTTGGATGAGAGGAAGTAAGGCGCAGGTATACATTAATTTTCGGCGATCGGTTGATCGCCGAGAGATTTAATTTTTGGCCTTTAAAATGCCTGACAAACAGCTTCTGCTTTACAGGTAATAACTGTGACGTTTTCATAACCTACGCGTGTCAGTGCTTCAGCACTTAATGTTGCACGCGCACCACTAGCGCAATGTAAGTAAATAGGGCGTGCTGCGTCTTTTTCTATTTCCATTAACTTCATTTCAAGTAAGCCGCGCGGAATATTAATTGCGCCGGTAGCGGCTTTGGTTGCATGTTCAGCCGGTTCACGCACATCAATGAGTAATCCTTTGTTTTCACTGATCTCTTGTTTAGCTTGTTCGGCGTCGATGCGACGTTGATTAGGCGTAATAATTTTTAGTAAATCGGGGATAGATGTAAGCATGGTGATTATTCCTTAAAGCCAAGTTTGCGTAATAGAGTGATCATTGGGCACCAGCTAGTAAAAGCTGATTGGATTAAGTTTACAGCGATAAAAGCGGTAAAGTATATCCACTTCGGATCGTGATACGTTTGCAAAAGGATTGATACAACAATCATGATGCCAGCGATAAGACGAAGTGCGTTATTGAGTTTCATAATAGTAGGTCACTTATTTGATTGAGTACAGAGCTACTATATTAGATATTGTTAAATTAGTAAATTCTAATATTAGACATTTCTTATCTAGCAATTTATACTAAGTGCATATTTTAGAATAAGAGCATAGTATGAAAATTGACTTTACAGCGATGGCGACTAATGTGGATCAAGCTGAGCAGCTATTAAAAATATTAGCGAATAAAAATCGACTAATGATTTTATGCTCATTACAAGATACCGAAATGAGTGTTTCGCAGCTTAACGAAGCCGTACCGCTAGCGCAGTCTGCGTTATCACAGCACCTAGCGGCACTGCGCAAAGCCAATGTAGTGGCTACTCGCCGCGAAAGCCAAACTATTTATTACCGCGTGATTGATCAAAATGCCGTGCATTTGTTAGGCACATTATATGGACTGTTTTGCAAGGGCTAAAAGTTATGAGCATGATTGATAACGCAGTAAAAAGCAGCTTAAGTGGCCGTATTCCGGTTATTATTTTTGTGTTGTCGATTTTGTTTGGCTTATTTGCTTTACAACAAACAGCGCGAGAAGAAGAACCACAAATAGTGGTGCCTATGCTCGATATATACGTATCGGCGCCCAACGTAGAAGCTCCAGAGGTAGCCAGATTGGTTACCCAGCCACTTGAAAAGCTACTTGCCCAACTTGGCGGTGTGGAACATATTTATTCCACTACACAAACGAATGCCGCAGTAGTTACACTTCGCTTTGAGGTTGGCCATGACCGCGAACAAGCTATTTTAGATACCTATGCAAAACTTAACAGTTATCAACATACCATGGCTTCTGTTATCAAAAGTTGGCAAATACGGCCCGTTGAAGTGGATGATGTACCTATTGTTATGCTGGGGCTATACAGTAAAGACCCGCAACTTTATGGTGATTACGAGTTAACCCGCTTTGCTAACGAAATAGCCAACAGTTTACAGCGTATTGAACACACCAGTGAAGTAAAAGTCATTGCTGGTCGTAAACGAACCCTCACCATTAATTTAAATGCCAGCGCATTGGCTGCCCACCAAACAACCGTAAATGACGTTTTTTATGCATTAAGCGTGTCTAATCAACTAACGCAAGTAGGCAGTGTGGTTGATGGTCAGCAGCAAATTGAATTGCAAGCAGGTGATGTTCTACGAAGTCAATCTGCTGTAGAACAGCTGGTAGTGAATGTTGTTAATGGCAAAAGTGTTTACTTGCTTGATGTTGCAAACGTTATTGATGGCCCAAGTGAAGCTAAGCATTACCAATGGCTTGCTCAATCGGCAAACCAGCAGCATTTACCAATGGTAACACTAAGCGTTGCAAAACAAACAGGCACGAACGCTGTTGCAGTTGCCAACGATGTTCATCAAATGATGGCGCAGCTAACACGCACGCTATTACCCCCTGAGGTGAGCTATGCGGTATTAAGAGATTATGGCCAAACTGCCGATGAAAAAGTAAATAACCTCACTTCAAGTTTAGTCTTTGCGGTCTTTACTGTGGTGATATTTGTGGGGGTGTTTTTAGGTTGGCGTCCTGCCGTGGTGGTTGGGTTGGCGGTTCCTATTTGTTATGGCATTACACTCTCATTAGATTTTGCATTTGGTTACACCATTAACCGGGTGACCTTATTTGCGCTTATTTTATCTTTGGGTTTACTGGTAGATGACCCAATCACAGGTATTGATAATATTAGCCGCTTTTTGAATAAAAAAGGCGATAAAAAACAGCAGATTGTTGGCGCAATGAGCGAAATTAGAAGTGCCTTACTTATGTCTACGCTCACTATTATGGTGGCGTTTATTCCACTGGCGTTTATTACCGGCATGATGGGGCCGTACATGGCACCTATGGCATTTAATGTGCCGGTTAGCGTGATGGTTTCTACCATTGTTGCATTTTTTGTAACCCCTTGGCTTGCGATGAAGTTACTCAAGCCTGATAATGAACAACCGCCTGAGCTTGCTCCTAAAGTTGGTGCATATCAAAGAATATTAAGCCCATTATTGGTTTCTAAGGGGCGAGCAAAACTTGTTTTGTGGCTAACCCTAGCATTATTTATTATTAGCGCCATGTTACCCGTGATGCGTTTGGTGCCTTTAAAGCTACTCCCTTTTGATAATAAAAATGAGCTGCAAGTGCTGATAGATATGCCAGAGGGGACTAATCTGGAGCGCACAGCTGCATTTACTAAACAAATCCAAACACTCACATGGCAATTAAACGAAGTAAGTGAAATAGCGGCCTATGTTGGTCAACCTTCAAGTATGGACTTTAACGGTATGGTGCGCGGTTATTATCGCCGTGATGCAGCTAATCTCGCCGAGCTGAGGGTATTGTTAGTGGATAAGTCTGAGCGCGATCATCAATCGCATGGAGTAGTTATGCGCCTTCGCGAACAGCTCGTGATGCTAGCAACCGATGGCATTGTAATAAAAGTGGTTGAAGTACCACCAGGGCCGCCGGTACTGAGTACCTTAGTTGCTGAGGTTTACCGAGATGCTTTTGTTGATGAGCAAACACATTCTCAAGCTGCCTTGCGGTTAGCTGCGCGTTTACAACAAGAGCCTCATGTAGTTGAAGTCGATACCTCAATGGTGGCACCCTCGCCATTACAACGTTTTGTTACCAATAAAACCAAGGCCGCACTCAGTGCGGTTTCAACTCAAAATATTGCACAAACACTCAGTATTGCCTCTCAAGGTGAAAACGTGGGTGTACTTTATGTGAGCAATGAAACAGAGCCCGTTGATATTAAATTACAGCTACCGTACAGCGAGCGAAATCAGCTTTCGCAATTACTTGCACTTCAGGTTAGGGGCGACAGAGATTTAGCTAAAACCAGTAACGAGTTTGGTTTAAGCAGTGCGCCAAGGCCGTTAGTATCGCTTTCAGAACTCGGTGAATTTACACAACATCATGTTGCTAAAACGATTGTTCGTAAAGATCAGCGCGACGTGATTTATGTTATGGCTGAGCTTAATGGGCGCACACCAGCGGAAGTGATTGCTGATGTGAATGCTGATTTAAATGTATCAAACGATGAGTTTGTTAAAACATCGTGGGTAGGTCGTCACTTTTTTAATAATGGCGGAACTGCTCCATGGCAATTTCCACAAGGAACCCATGTCAGCTTTAGCGGCGAGGGGGAATGGCGCATAACTATTGATGTATTTAGAGATATGGGCATTGCCTTTGCGTTTGCGCTCAGTGCCATATTTATAATTTTACGGGTACAAACACAGTCGGCGAGTTTATCGCTGATTATCATGTCGGCTATTCCGTTAACAGTGATAGGCATAATGCCAGGTTTTTGGCTGTTAAATCAGTTTGGTGAGCGCTCTATAGCAGGTGCCCCAGAGCCGGTATTATTTACTGCCACAGCGATGATAGGCATGATTGCCCTTGCAGGTATCGTGGTGCGTAACTCACTTATTTTGGTTGAGTTTATTAATCAAGCTCGCGGCCAAGGCATGGCAATTAAAGAGGCGCTTGTTGCAGCGGGTACGGTGCGAATGCGCCCTGTGCTCCTAACCGCAGGTACCACTTTATTAGGTAACTTAGTGATCACACTCGATCCGGTATTTAGCGGGCTCGCGATTGCGATTATTTTTGGCATTGTGGCGTCTACATTATTTTCATTATTTGTAGTACCGCTTGTTTATTATTTAGTGTTTGCAAGCACAGAGGATAAAGCGCATGCAGGGTAAATCAAAATTTATAGGCACATTGGCCGCGTTATTTGTCATTATTATGGCTGTGCTTTATATGGCGGGCAGCTTTTCTGACAAGCAAACTGCAGGCTTAAAAGAATCACAAATAACGAACTATCAAGGTGAGCGAGTAACGGTAACGCTGCAAAGTATTGCAGGCACTGAGCAGGTACCAGGTAGTGTAATAGCAAAACAAAATACGCAAATTTCATCGCATGTTATGGCGCAGGTTGAGCAGTTAAAAGTACGTGCTGGCGATAAAGTCGCTAAGGGCGATTTACTTATTATGCTCAAGCAAGATGATTTTAAAGCAGCATTAGCGCAAAGCAGTGCAAATATTAATGCGGTGCAAGCGTCGTTAACGCAAGCTAAAAAGCAACTAGCCAGAATGATTGATTTAAATGCGCAAGGATTAGTATCTGTTAGTGAATTAGATGACGCCAAAGCAAAGTTTGAAAACTTAACCGCTAATTTAGCGGTTGCTAAGCAACAGCAAACGCAAGCTCAGGTATCGCTTAATTATACGCGTATTACTGCCCCTATTTCGGGCGTGGTCGTTGAGCGCCTAACTGAACCTGGCGATACTGCAACACCCGGTAAACCGCTGATTACTTTGTATAACCCATTACAGTTACAGCTTGAATTTAATGTACGTGAACAACAAGCAGTAAAATTAAGAGTAGGGGACAGTTTAAATGTGGTATTACCTTCTCTAGATATAACAACACCCGCAACGGTGAGCGAAATTGTACCAGTGGCAGATAACGCGGCGCGCAGCTTGCTTATTCGTTTAGAAGCCGATGCGCAACTTGGTTTAATGCCAGGCCTTTATGCTCAACTACAGTTACCAATAAAAAGTACCCAAGGTGTATTAATTGATCCACGTTGGGTGCATGAGTTTGGTCAGCTCAATATGGTGTATGTACTTGAAAACGAAACGCTGGTTAAACGTTTCGTGCGTTTAGGCAGTATTATAAATAACCAGCAACACGTAATAGCAGGCCTAAAAGAGGGTGATGTACTTGCTGTTGATTACATGCCAAGTCAAAGCGATTAAATAAAACTCGCAATTTCATCAATCGACTTTTTATCTAGGGCGTGCAGCGGCACTGTTGCATGCTCATCTGGGTAACCAGTAATAAGTAACATATAAGGGCGTTCATTGTCTTTATCACGTCCACAAATATCGGTTAGAAAACTCATCGGTTTTGGTGTGTGGGTAAGTGTTGCAAGGCCTGCGCGGTGCAAGGCTTGAATTAAAAAGCCAGTGGCAAGGCCTACCGATTCATGCACATAGTAATTCGTGTTTTTATCGTCCGTATTTACACCTCCCTTTTTTTGACTAAACACCGCGATTAACCATGGCGCGTGCTCTAAATAGGGTTTGTTAGCATCGGTGCCTAAGGGTTTTAGTGCATCTAACCATTCTTCACCCGCTCTGCCTTCATAAAAAGAGCGTTCTAATTTCTCGGCTGCTTCACGAATTTTCTTTTTAACATCACTACTATTAATTGCTACAAAATGCCAAGGCTGGTGGTTTGCGCCACTAGGCGCTGTACCTGCCGCTTTTATACAGGTTTCGATGATTTCTTTTGGCACTGGGCGGTTACTAAAGCTGCGAATACTATGACGGCGTTGACTCGTTTGTAAAAACTCATTCGCACGCGTCAGCATTTCCTCTGGCGGGTATTCTATAAAATCGGCTAATAGTTGGCTTTTATGATTTTGCATGGCTGTTCGCTTCTTATTTTTAGAGTGTTTGGTTTAAAATAGCAGCAAAGGCTTTATCTGCTAAGGTTTATAAAACCCGCGCTACGCATAAAATATTTATATCATATTACAAGGCTTAGCCAATAGATAAGAGCCTATTAGGTATCCTAAAACAGTAAAAGTCAGCTATTTTAGGATACTATTTTAAGCAAACAGGTCGCTATTTTGAGTGTTTATTCATAACGTAAGGCATCAATGGGATTAAGCCTAGCTGCTTTTATTGCGGGAGCTAAACCAAATACAATACCGATTAAAGAGGTAAAACCAAACGACAGCATAATAGCCCAGCCTGGTATATAAGCGTCGGGCATGCTTGGTACAGAGAGCGAAATGAGCTCGGCAGCACCATAGCCAATGACTAAGCCAATTAAGCCTCCAAATAATGACAGCACCACAGCTTCAACTAAAAACTGCAACATAATAAACCCTGGTGTTGCACCGAGTGCTTTTAGTGTGCCGATAACACGGGTACGCTCAGTTACTGATACCAACATAATATTCATTACGCCAATACCGCCAACAACAAGACTGATACCAACAATCCCTGCGGTAATTGCTGTAGCGCTACCTGTAAATTTATCAACGTTAGCGCGTGCTTTTTCAGCTGTTTCAAATTCAAAGTCGTTTTCTTGATTGTCTTTTAGTTTATGTAATTGGCGTAAAATGCGAGTGATTTTAGCAAGTACCAATTCTTCATCACTGTCTTCTTTGAGTCTAAACATAATTTGTACATTGCTGCTGCTACTTGGACCCTCTAATGCGCTCATGGTACTGATGGGAATATTAATATAATCGTCTTGATCGAACCCCAATAAACTACCTTGTTTTTCAGCCACGCCAATAATTCTAAACCACTCGCCGCCAAGTTTAATATATTCGCCTACAGGGTTTTTTGGCAGGTTTAGCTTTTCAATAATGGATGGACCAATAAAAGCGACTCGACGGCGCTTTTCATCATCCTCTGCGCGAATAAAGCGCCCAAGTTCTGGAAAGGTTCTATACGCTTTTTGGTAATCTTGCTCTGTACCCATTACTCGTGATGAGTGGCTTTTATTTCCATATTCAGCGCCACCAGAAAAACGCCAAGTAAACATCAGTGCAGTGAGTGTTTCAGCCTCTTTTACTCGGGCTTTTAAGACTAAAAAATCGTTGTAAGTGAGTTTAGCATTTTTGCCCACCATTTCTTGTTCAATGCTGGTAAAGGGTTTAATTGTGGTTACATCAGGTGCCATATCTGCGAGTTGATCGTTAATTTGCTTAGTAAAGCCTTGCATAACGGCTACCACTGTAATAACCGCGGCAACCCCAATTATAATCCCTAAACAAGTGAGTGCGCTTCGCATGGCATTGGCTTTAATGGCCATTAGTGCTGCTTTTGTTCCTTCCATAATTGCAATAGCAGATTTAAACATGCTGTTTGTCTCCTTCACCTTTACGCACATCGCTCACTACCTTGCCATCAACTAAGCGAATAACTCGCTGGCAATGATCTGCAATTTCTTGTTCGTGAGTTACCAAAATAATGGTGTGGCCTTCATTATGTAGCTCATCAAATAGCGCCATAATTTCAGTGGTAGTTTTGCTGTCTAGATTCCCGGTTGGTTCGTCACCGAGTAAAATATGCGGTTTAGTCACTAGCGCTCGTGCAATGGCAACACGCTGGCGTTGCCCACCAGACAACTGGCTTGATAGATGATCCACTTTATCACCGAGTCCTACACGTTTGAGTGCATCGAGGGCTTTTTGTTTACGTTGTTTTGCGGGTATAAACCTATAAACCAAAGGCTGCATCACATTTTCAAGTGCCGACGCACGCGGAAGTAAGTTAAAGCTCTGAAAAATAAAGCCAACACTTTCGTTACGCTGATGAGCGAGCTCGGTTTCTGTCATACTTTTTACAAGTTTATCTTTTAAAAAGTAATCCCCAGTAGTTGGAGTATCTAAGCAACCCAATAAGTTCATTAAAGTTGACTTACCTGAACCTGAAGGACCGATTATAGCGACATACTCGTTTTCATTAATGACCACGTTTACATCATCTAGGGCCTTAAATATTTGCTCACCCATTTTGTATTGCTTGTTAATATGCTCAAGCTTGATTACCGCCGACATTATTGCGCATCCTTGGCAGTTGTTTGCTTAACTTTTACCGTATCATTTTCTTTTAGTTTACTGATAGGACGTGCAGGGCCAATAACAATTCGCTCCCCTTTATTTAAACCTTGGGTAATTGCTTGCTCTATATCTGAAGAAATACCTACTTCTACATAGGCTTTGCTTACAGTGTTATCGTCGTTTAAACGCCATACAAACGTTTTGTCATCTTCTTTTTGTACGGCTTCGATAGGGAGCTTTAAGCCATTCACAGCAAGGCTTGTTGCGATTTCTGCACGGCAGCTCATACCTGCATATAGTTGCCTATCGGTATTATCAAGTAACACTTTCACTCGAAATGATAAACCTTGTGAACCTGCTTGGTTTTTTGCTGAGGTTCCAATGTTAATGACCTTGCCAGTGAAGGGTTGATTGGGGTACGCAGCAGCATAAATATCTGCATGCTGGTCCAATTTAATGCCAGCAATATCAGTTTCATCAACTCTGAGCTCAGCTAAAATAGCGCTTGGGTCGGCAACCAGCATTAAATCTGAGCCAATAATATTAGTGGTGCCGGCAATAACGGTTTCGCCTTCTTTAATATTTACTGAGGCGAGCAAACCACTCATTGGAGCACGAAATACACTTTTGCTAAGTCTATCTTCAGCGATTGAAAGAGAGGCTTTGGCTTGATTATAAGACTCTACTCTGGCTTCAATATCTATTTTGGCAAGGTCGCGTGCATTTTGTAAGTTCTCGTATACTTCTTGCCCTGCTAGGCCTACGTCATAAAGCTCTTTTTGACGTTTAAGCTGACGTTCAAAGTTCAAAAGGCGTGTTTTACTATGTTTTATTTCTATTTCGCTAGCTCGCAATACCGCTTTATTACGTGTTACTTCTGACTCAAAAGCAGTGGTATCTAAGCGCATTAAAATGTCGCCTTGTTTTACACTTTGCCCTTCTTCAACAAACACCTTGTCGACTCGTCCGGTTACCTCTGAACGTAACTGCACTTGAGTATTAAAGACTAAATTGCCAGAGGCCATAATGGAGTCTGCAATACTACCTTGCTCAACCTGTGCAACATTTACCTCTGGTGCTTTTTCATCGCCAGTAATTTGCTTTGATACAACAAGAGCAATAAAAGCTGCAATTGCAAGGGTAATGATAATCGCTTTTTTCATTTTTATTTCCGTATTTATGAGTAGGCAGAAAAGTTTGCCTACATTCCTTTAAGCAACAATAATAATTGTCCAGATGCTGTAAATGATAATGGTCGGTAGCGCAGCAAAAAGAAGTGCTTTATTAAAGCTGAAATTAGTCCAACACTTTAACCCAATAGCAACCAAAGCTATGCTCCAAAGACTAAAAATACTTAAACTCTCCATCATATTATAGAAGCTATCTCCAAGCTCTAATCCCAGAAATAACTGATTTATAGAGGCGTAATTGAATAAACTAATAGGTAATTCATTGTTACTGGCTGTAAGAACTAGCGCAACAACACCTAAACTTGAAATAACCATGGGCATCATGCTCCAAACACCAAAACCATACCACGCACCATAGCTATAATTAGCATCAGGGTCTTGCTTAGATATCAACATGTAATACCCAGATAGGAGTGCATTTATAAAAAGAAGGCCGAAAATACCCCCGCCAATTGCAAACCACACTTGGTTATCGAGGCTTTGCTCCATACTTTGACGGATCATTTTTTTCTCGCCGATTGTGGCATCCACACTCGCTGCAGCAACCTGCTGGTCTAAAATAAATTGTGAGTCTGCAGTGGTATAAAATGTATAAGCAGAGGCTGCAAGGGTTAGAGCGAGAAGTGCAAAAGCAAGCCAAGACCAGCCTTTAGCTTCTTTTAGCCCATTAAAAGCCTTGCTTGGGCTGATAAAAATGTCGATACAAGCAGATAGCGCGTTAGATGACTTCATGATTATTCCTTTATGATTTTCTCAATAGTGAACTATATAGTTATCAGTCATATACTAAGGTAAAAGCGAGGTAAGTTGATTTATTAATTGTAACGGTTTGTTAACAAGGTGTGGCGTGATTAGATCTAGTTAAGTTATTTAAAACGAGAAAAGGGCCTTTCGGCCCTTAGTGTTGCAGCAAGTAACACATTCTTTTTATAGGCTAAAGTCGACAGCGTAGGCTACATAAGCTTTAACATCTGAGCCGTCCATGTCGTTATCAGATAGGCCAAAGGTAAAACCATCTTTAGACACTGATACACCATAATCAATAATATTGTCATCACCGATGAAATCGCCTGAGTAATGCCCTATGTGTAGCGCCATTTCAGTGCCATTGCTACCAACAGCGAAGCTGTAATCGGCGTTTAAATACAGTGAATCACCAAAATCAGTACCATCACCACTGGCAGCAGATGTTGCAAGTACGGCTGCACCAAATGTAAAACCTTGCACACTAATGCTACCGTAAACTTCTGAAAAATCAGCATCTGCACCTGATGCCGCATCTGGGTAAGCGTAATAAATATAACCTACGTCATAACTTACGTTTTCATTAATAGCGCCGCCAAAACCGGCGTATAAATCTAGTTCGTAGGTCATTTCATCGGCCCAAGACGCATTTGACGCCCAGGTACCCGCATAAAAGCCAGATTCATTAGCGTAATCAATACCACCAGATACAGCTGCATCGCCCCCAGTTTGCTCTTGTCCGCGCCATAAGTAGTTAGAAGTAGCTGCTGCATTGGCTGTTACTTCGGCAAAGGCCGTTGTTGATGCCATTCCTGTTAATGCCAATGCACTGATGAGTATTGTTTTTTGTAGTTTTAGCATGTTTCATTTCCCATTGTATGATTTTGCACGCCAAGGTTTTTATTATAAACGACTACAACCTTTTGAATCGCGGCGTATTATTAGGTTACTGCAGGGGGAAATGCACTGTATGTGCCAGCTTCCATTTATTTAATAAAAAATAAATTTTATATTATAAAACAAAGTGTTGAAATTATGCGCAAAGACGCTTTGTGAAAAGTATGTAAGGAAAGAACACACTGCTGGTGCAAAAAAAAGCCTGGCTGCACCATTAGAGCGCTACCAGGCTACCTATATTAGGGTCTGTTAAAGCTAATTGCGTTTGATATACGTCTTATCCAAAAATGGTACGCATAAGTGTAATTGTTTCGTTTACACCACGGCCTTTTTGTACTTCGTTAATAATAGAATCACGCTTAGCACGAATATGCTCTGGGATATCATCAGCAGCAAGTGCGCGGTCTACTAATATTTCAGCCGATTCTTTTTCTCGGCGTGGCGCTTTACTGCTGCTCGAAGTACTACGTGTAGGTTTATTAAGTAGCTTAATGTAGTTAGAGTTATCTGCAGTATTCGTATCTGCATAATAAAAAAAGCAAGGTATTAGCGCTTTTATATCCACTAACTGAGTTTCTAGTTCATTACCTGCATTGGCCATTTTAAACCATGACATGGCGTGAATGCTTTGTACTACATCTTGCCAGTAACGCTCAAAGTCGCGGTTATTTAGTTTGGTGATACCTAAAGCGGAGCACAATGCATCTAGGCGACTATTGCTAATCGGTGTAAATACATCAGGGCGGCGCATTGCTAATAAACGGGTTGCAGGCGCTAGTGTTGGTTTTTCATCACTGCCATTAAATGCACTCAAGTAAGCAATTACAAATTGTTGGTAATTACTTTGCGCTACATCACCCTCAAGTGGGATATTGCTCAGGGCATCGTCAAATGCACCTGGCAAGTCAGCCAGCATCTGGTGAAAGCCTTTAGCACTTTTTGTAGAGGCAAACCATTCTACATCAAAGTTATAAGTACTCGGATCGAGTGATGCCATGTGCTTACCGCTAAAAGCGAGTAAGTCTTCAGGGATCATGTCTTTTAATGGTTGTTCACGTAGGCCTGAGATATAAGCAGTTAAACGTAATTGCTCATCAAGTGCCACCAGTTCTTTATGTTGTTCTACAAACATACTCACTACCGGCCAAGGTGCTACCCGTAATGTTTTTAACTGTAAAAAGCTAATCGCTGAAATAAGTTGGTCGTGCAGTTTTTTTAATAATGGTAATTGTGAGGTTTCGAGTAAGTCGTAATTAATGCGGTCGCGGCTTGCACTTAATAGCTCGTAACACCAACCTAAAAAATCTTCTGGATGGTTTTCCACTTTCACGGCCATCAGGTTTAGGCTTAGCTCTGAAGATTGCTTCAGAATGTTTTGATAAATTTGACTTTCTTGTTCGCCTAATGCCATTTTTGACGGTGAAATTAGCAGTTTCTTCATGCCTTGTAGACTCTCCGGTTAGATATATTTTTTAGTCGCTACATTTTAGCTTATTTAGGCTAAATACAACAGGGGCGCGCATCATACCGAACAATTGCAGCAATGTAATCAGGGGCATGAATCTTTAAATTTATTAAAATGAGTTTTGAAAACCTGATTTTAAAAAGGGATGCCCTAATTGATATGTTTTTTATTTATTTAACAATGCTTTTGGCGCTAACTCCCGCTATGATAAGAACATTATTTGCACGTTTGAAAGGATGATCATGAAAACCTTATTTAAAGTTATTGGTGTCATATTATTGCTATGCATAGCGTTAATTGTTGCTGCACCATTTTTAATTCCTACTGATACCATTTTTAATAAAGTGTCTGAGCAGGTAGAAAAAACAACCGGGCGAACATTAACGATAAAGGGCGATAAAACCCTCAGTGTATTTCCTGCATTAAAGCTGGAGCTTAATGATGTGCATTTTGCCAATATGTCCAGTGGCTCTCGCGCTGATATGGCAAGTATGCAGCAACTTGCCGTTCATATTCCTTGGCTTTCATTACTCGGTGGCGAACTAAAGCTAGAAAAGTTTGTAATTAATGAGCCTGATATTTTGCTAGAAACCGATAAAAGCGGCAAAGCAAACTGGCAGTTATTTGATGCAGTGGCCAAGCAACCTGAGCAGCAAGCTCAATCGGGTGAGGCAGTCAAACTACCTGAAAACTTTGATATTCAATTAGGTGAAGTCGCTATTTATGGCGGGTCGTTTACATATTTAGATGGTCAAACGGGTGCTAAACAACAAATTAGCGATTTAGAACTGGCTATATTACTGCCTTCACTGCGCAAACAGCTTGAAGTAACCGGTGCTATTACTTATATGCAAGAGCGATTTGAGCTTGATGTAAAACTTGATACTCCAGCAAAAGCGATTGAAGGTGCCACATTTAATGTAAAGCAAACGCTTAACTCACGTTTAGTAGATTTAACATTTGATGGCAGCATAGCCAAACAAGGCCAAGATATTAAAGGATTATTAGCACTTAACGGTGATTCAGTTAAAAATATTGCTAACTGGCAAGGGGTTGACTTAAACGCTAAAGACAATGCGTTTAATGCCTTTAGTATCAATGCCCAAATGCACTTGCTCAGTGAGGAGTTTAACCTAACTGAATTAGTTGCAACGCTCGATGCACTCGAGATTAAAGGTAAAAGTAAGGTGAATCTAGGCAGTCGTTTAGCGGTTAATGCTGATATTGACCTAGGGATGCTTGATTTAAATCCTTACTTACCAGAAACCGTAGCTAAAAAAGAAGCCCCTGCAAAAGACGAGTCTAAGCCTGCAGAGCCAATAGTGTGGGATGATACTAAAATTGATTTAAGTGGCTTGAATGCATTAGATGCAAATGTGATTGTCCGTTCAAGTGGCTTAAAAGCGAACGATATTAAACTCGGCGCAAACCAGTTTACTGTGGCACTAAAAAATAGCGTTGCTAAATTAAGTTTAGACAGCTTTGCGGCTTATGAAGGAACAGGTAAAGGGGTGGTGACTATCAATGCTCAAAATACCCCTTATAAAATAGCAACCAACTTCGATTTAGATAAAATAGACGCACAGCCATTACTTAGCGATGCTGCAGGCTTTGATAAGCTAATGGGCAAGGGCTCTTTAAACTGGAATCTAACCACAGCAGGGCAAAGCCAAAAAACGTTTATTAACGCGCTTAATGGTAAACTAGGATTCAAGTTCGCTGATGGTGCAGTTAAGGGAGCAAACGTAGCAGAAATGGTGCGTAAGGGGAAAGAGCTAGTTAAAGGCAACTTTAATGCCGTGTCTGAGGGATTAGATACAGGATTTGAGGAATCTGAGAAAACAGATTTCTCTGCACTTTCTGGTAGTTTTAACTTTACCAATGGCGTAGGCAAAAATAATGATTTATCGTTGATCAGCCCTTTAATACGCATTTCAGGTGAAGGAGACGTTGATTTACCGCAAACGCTTGTTAACTATCGACTAGTAACAGGCGTCGTTGACTCTATTGAAGGTCAAGGTACAACCGATGACAGTACTGGCTTTAAAGTTCCTTTACGCATAAAAGGCCCGTTTCATGACGTGAATATAAAGCTTGATGTAAGCAATGCTTTAAAAGATGAAGCTAAGCAAAAGCTTGATGATGCAAAAGACAAAGCTAAAGATAAAATTAAAGACAAATTAAAAGGTTTGTTTGGCTAATTTTAATTACTGATATAAAACAAGGCATCAACAAGATGCCTTGTTTGTTTTATAACCACCTGTAAATTAGATAAATAGCATAGAAAACCTCGTTTTAATTTAGCATCCCTATTAAATTAATTAAAAAATAACCTACCACTCCCCCCTCAATGCTGATACAATTGCCCGCCCTTAAGAGACATCTAGTATGTTTTTTGAGTGGAATTCAATCGAAATGTCTTGATTTTAAACAAATTTAAGACAAGTTGTAATTACTACACCGGAGGTCATTAACATGATCCAAATGCAAACTCAGCTGGAAGTTGCTGATAACAGCGGCGCTCGCAAAGTGCAGTGTATAAAAGTCCTTGGTGGTTCACACCGTCGCTATGCAGCGATTGGCGATATCATTAAAGTTTCTGTAAAAGAAGCGATTCCTCGCGGTAAAGTGAAGAAAGGTGATGTTAAAAACGCGGTAGTTGTGCGTACCAAAAAAGGCGTTCGTCGTCCAGACGGTTCATTGATCCGTTTCGACAGCAATGCGGCTGTTATCTTAAATGATAACTTGCAGCCTATTGGTACTCGTATTTTCGGCCCTGTGACTCGCGAACTTCGTAATGAAAAGTTCATGAAAATCGTTTCACTAGCCCCAGAAGTACTGTAAGGAGTCTATCATGGCAGCAAAAATCCGTCGTGATGACGAAGTAATCGTACTAGCAGGTAAAGACAAAGGTAAGCGCGGCAAAGTGCTTTCAGTTGTAACCGAGTCTGGTCGAGTATTTGTCGAAGGCATTAACTTAATCAAGAAACACCAAAAGCCGGTTCCACAGTTGAACCAAGCTGGCGGTATTGTTGAGAAAGAGGCGTCTATCGACGTATCAAACGTTGCGATCTACAACTCGGAAACGAGCAAAGCAGATCGTGTAGGTTTCAAGATTGAAGATGGTAAGAAATTACGTATCTTTAAATCTACTGGTAAAACTATCTAATAGTTGGAGTAGAATGATGGCGAAACTGCATGAAGTATATAAAGACAAAGTAGTTGCTGAACTTCAAGAGAAGTTTGGTTTCAGCTCTGTCATGCAAGTCCCTCAGATCGAAAAGATCACATTAAACATGGGTGTGGGCGAAGCCTTAGCTGACAAGAAGATTTTAGATAACGCTGTTGCGGATCTAGAAGCTATCTCTGGTCAGAAACCTTTAATCACTAAAGCACGCAAATCTGTTGCTGGCTTCAAAGTGCGTGAAGGTTACCCGATTGGTTGTAAAGTAACCCTACGCGGCGAGCGTATGTGGGACTTTTTTGAGCGTTTGGTTTCAATCGCTATCCCACGTATCCGTGACTTCCGTGGTGTGAGTGCTAAGTCTTTTGATGGACGCGGTAACTACAGCATGGGCGTACGTGAACAAATCATCTTCCCAGAAATTGATTATGATAAAGTAGACCGTGTACGCGGTATGGATATCACAATCACTACATCTGCGAAATCAGATGAGGAAGGCCGTGCGTTGTTAGAAGCGTTTAACTTCCCATTCAAGAAATAAGGGTAGGGTTATGGCAAAGAATTCTATGAAAGCGCGCGAAGCAAAGCGCACTAAACTAGTTGCTCAGTACGCTGAAAAGCGTGCAGCACTAAAAGCTATCATCAGTGATGTTAATACATCTGAAGATGATCGTTGGGACGCGGTACTTAAGCTACAAGCTTTACCTCGTGATTCTAGCCCTGCACGTCAACGTAATCGTTGTAACATTACGGGCCGCCCACATGGTTTCCTTCGCAAATTCGGCATGAGCCGTATTAAAGTTCGCGAAGCAGCTATGCGCGGTGAAATTCCTGGCCTTAAAAAGGCTAGCTGGTAATAGAATCATGGGAGTAAGACTATGAGCTTGCAAGATCCTATCGCGGATTTATTTACACGAATCCGTAACGGTCAGTCAGCGAAGAAAGTATCTGTAACGATGCCTAATTCGAAACTGAAAGTAGCAGTAGCTAATGTATTAAAAAATGAAGGTTACATCGCAGACTTCTCAGTAAGTGGTGATGTAAAACCTGAGCTTTCTATCGAGTTAAAGTACTTCGAAGGCAAAGCTGTTATTGAAAATATCCAGCGTGTAAGTCGCCCTGGTCTACGTATCTATAAGAGACGTGACGAATTACCAAAGGTAATGGGTGGTTTAGGTATCGCTATCGTATCAACTTCTAAAGGCCTAATGACAGACCGCGCAGCACGTAGTGCAGGCGTTGGTGGTGAAATCATTGGTTTTGTAGCTTAATCGGAGGGGAACTATGTCTCGCATAGCAAAGGCACCAATAAACGTTCCTGCCGGTGTAGAAGTTACATTAAAAGGCCAGGAAATCACAGTTAAAGGCAAAAACGGTGAACTTACTCGTACTATCAACGATGCAGTTGAAGTACAAGTTAACGACAACGTTATTACAACTTTACCTCGTGAAGGCGTAGCCAATGCATGGGCACAAGCAGGTACTGCTCGCGCTCTAATCAACAACATGGTTGTTGGTACGCATGAAGGTTACGAGAAGAAACTTCAGTTAGTAGGTGTTGGTTACCGTGCTGCAGCTAAGGGCAAAGTTTTAGACTTAACTCTTGGTTTCTCGCACCCAGTTAATTTCGCAGTTCCTGAAGGAATTACGATTGAAACTCCAAGCCAAACAGAAGTTCTAGTTAAGGGCGTAGATAAGCAGTTAGTTGGTCAAACAGCTGCTAACATTCGTGCATACCGTAAACCTGAGCCTTATAAAGGTAAAGGTGTTCGTTATTCAGATGAGAATGTACGCCGTAAAGAGGCTAAGAAGAAGTAAGGTAAGACGATGGATAAAAAAACAGCTCGTCTACGTCGTGCTAAACGCACTCGTAGAAATTATATTGAACAAGGCACAACGCGTCTTGTTATCCACCGCACGCCACGTCACATTTACGCTCAAGTTGTAAACGCTGAGGGTAATGTACTGGCTGCTGCTTCTACTGTTGAGAAAGCTATTAGCGAAACAGTTAAAGGCACAGGCAACGTTGCAGCTGCACAAGCAGTTGGTAAAGCGGTTGCTGAACGTGCGGCTGACAAAGGCATCGAAAAGATTGCTTTTGATCGCAGTGGCTTTAAATATCACGGCCGTGTGAAGGCGCTAGCTGATGCTGCGCGTGAAGCCGGTTTGCAATTCTAGGAGTAGACAATGGCTAACGTAGAAGCAAAGCAACAACAGCCTGATTTAGCTGAAAAGCTAATCGCGGTGAACCGTGTGTCTAAAGTAGTTAAAGGTGGTCGTATCTTTAGCTTTACTGCACTAACTGTAGTTGGTGATGGCGCAGGTAAAGTAGGTTTCGGTTATGGTAAAGCACGTGAAGTACCAGCTGCTATTCAAAAAGCAATGGAAAAAGCACGTCGTAACATGATCAACGTAGACCTAAATGGCAACACATTACAGCATCCTGTTAAAGGACGTCATGCTGGCTCACAAGTGTTTATGAAACCAGCATCTGAAGGTACTGGTATCATTGCAGGTGGTGCTATGCGTGCAGTACTTGAAGTGACTGGTGTGCAGAACGTACTTTCTAAATGTTACGGTTCTACTAACCCGATCAACGTTGTACGTGCAACGATCTCAGCTCTTGAGAACATGAATTCTCCTCAGTCGATCGCTGCAAAACGTGGTCTTCGAGTAGATGAGATTTTGGGGTAAACCATGGCTAATAAAACTGTAAAAGTAACACAAGTAAAAAGCTCTATCGGTCGTTTACCGAAGCATAAAGCTACATTACGCGGTCTTGGTTTACGTCGTATCAATCACACTGTTGAGTTAGAAGACACAGCATGTGTACGTGGTATGATTAACCAGGTTTATTACATGGTTAAGGTAGAGGGGTAATTCGATGCATTTGAATACACTTTCACCTGCTGCAGGTTCAAAAACTGCTCCAAAACGTGTTGGTCGTGGTATCGGTTCTGGTCTTGGTAAGACTGGTGGCCGTGGTCACAAAGGTCAAAAGTCACGTTCTGGCGGTAAAGTACGCGTTGGTTTCGAAGGCGGTCAAATGCCTATGCAACGTCGTCTACCTAAGTTCGGTTTCACTTCTCGCAAATCATTAGTATCTGCAGAAATTAACCTATACGAAATCGCTAAAGTTGAAGGCGATGTGGTAGACCTAAGCGCGTTACAAGCAGCTGGTCTAGTTAAAAAGAACGTTCAGTTCGTTAAAGTTGTTAAATCTGGCGAAGTTTCACGCGCTGTTACCGTTAAAGGCCTTAAGGCTACTAAAGGTGCACGCGAAGCTATCGAAGCTGCCGGAGGCAAGGTAGAAGACTAAGGAAGTACTAATGGCTAAACCAGGTCAAGATACACAAAGTGCACAAGGTGGACTTTCGGAATTGAAGCGCCGATTACTCTTCGTATTGGGTGCTATCATAATTTACCGTCTAGGTTCATTTGTGCCGATCCCTGGGATTGACGCCGCTGTACTTGCCGATTTCTTCGAGCAACAAAAGGGCACCATTGTTGAGATGTTCAACATGTTTAGCGGTGGTGCGCTTGAGCGAGCTTCAGTGTTAGCACTGGGTATCATGCCGTATATCTCGGCTTCGATTATTACGCAACTATTAACGCATATGTATCCGCCGTTTATAGAGCTTAAGAAAGAAGGTGAGCAAGGGCGTAAAAAGATAAGCCAGTACACACGCTACGGCACGCTTGTGCTTGCTACTATCCAATCAATCGGTATTGCCACAAGCTTACCGGGCATGATGAACGGGTTAGTTGTTAACCCAGGTATGGGATTCTATTTCACCGCAGTGGTGAGTTTAGTAACCGGTACTATGTTCCTTATGTGGTTGGGCGAACAGATAACAGAACGTGGTATCGGTAACGGTATCTCAGTTCTAATATTTGTTGGTATTGTAGCTAACCTGCCGTCTGCTATTGGTTCGACAGCCGAAATGGCGCGCCAAGGTGATTTGAATGTTTTTGTACTGTTGATGGTTGCGGTTATAGTATTCGCTGTTACTTATCTTGTTGTATTCTTTGAACGTGGACAACGACGTATCGTTGTTAACTACGCCAAACGTCAACAAGGTCGTCAAGTATTTGCTGCTCAAAGCACGCATTTACCTCTGAAAGTAAATATGGCGGGTGTTATTCCACCAATCTTCGCTAGCAGTATAATTCTGTTCCCTGGTACAATTGCAAGCTGGTTCGGCCAGGGTGAAGGTCCGGTTGCTGATGTGCTACAAGCAATTGCTACAACGTTGACTCCAGGTCAGCCTTTGTATGCAATGGTTTTAGCTGCGGCTATCATCTTCTTCTGCTTTTTCTACACAGCGTTGGTTTTTAACCCGCGTGAAACGGCAGACAACCTGAAAAAATCTGGCGCATTTATCCCAGGTATTCGTCCAGGTGAGCAGACATCTAAATACATTGATAAAGTGATGACACGCCTGACATTGGCAGGTGCTTTGTATATAACCTTTATCTGTCTGGTGCCCGAATTCATGACTATGGCATGGCAAACGCCATTCTATTTCGGCGGTACATCAATTTTGATTATCGTTGTAGTAATCATGGACTTTATGGCACAAGTACAGACGCATCTGATGTCACATCAGTATGATTCTGTGCTGAAAAAAGCGAACCTTAAAGGCTACGGTCGATAAGGTCAGTTTACGGAGTTGAGCAATGAAAGTACGTGCTTCCGTTAAGAAAATATGCCGTAACTGTAAAGTTATTAAACGTGCTGGTGTAGTACGCGTAATTTGCAGTGAGCCTAAGCATAAGCAAAGGCAAGGCTAAGTAAACAGTCGTGCAGGCTGAGGTTTCTCGGCCTGTGTTTTTAGTTGTGATTTGGTCTTCGTTTGAGTATCCTTACGGGCTTTTCAAACAGATGATTACCAAATTCAAATATAGGAGATGTGTTAGTGGCCCGTATCGCTGGCATTAACGTCCCTGATCATAAACATGCAGTTATTGGTTTAACAGCTATTTATGGCATAGGTAAGACTCGCTCTAAGGCTATCTTAGAAGCGACTGGTATCGCCGAGACCACAAAAATCGGTGAACTTTCAGACGAAACACTTGACGTATTGCGTGAAGCAGTTGGCAAGTACACTGTAGAAGGTGACCTTCGTCGTGAAGTTACTTTGAATATCAAGCGCCTTATGGACCTTGGTTGTTTCCGTGGCCTACGTCACCGTCGCTCTTTACCACTTCGTGGTCAAAGAACAAAGACTAACGCGCGTACCCGTAAGGGTCCTCGTAAGCCTATTAAGCGATAAGGGGATAGTAAAATGGCTAAGACACCAATTCGTCGTAAAAAGGTTAAAAAGCAAGTTGCTGATGGTATGGCTCATGTTCATGCGTCTTTCAACAACACTATTGTAACGATTACCGACCGTCAAGGTAATGCACTATCATGGGCTACTGCCGGTGGTTCAGGTTTCCGTGGTTCACGTAAATCTACTCCATTTGCTGCTCAGGTTGCTGCAGAGCGTGCAGGTACTGCTGCTCAAGAATACGGTTTAAAAAATCTAGAAGTTTTCATCAAAGGTCCAGGTCCAGGTCGTGAATCTGCTGTACGTGCTTTGAATGCTGCTGGTTACCGTATCACCAACATTACTGACGTGACGCCAATACCACACAATGGTTGTCGTCCACCGAAGAAACGTCGCGTTTAACAATAGGTTAGGAGAAATAACATGGCAAGATATTTGGGCCCTAAGCTCAAGCTGAGTCGTCGTGAAGGTACTGACCTGTTCCTTAAGAGCGGCGTAAGAGCTATCGACTCTAAGTGTAAACTTGAGACTGCACCTGGTCAGCACGGCGCTCGTAAAGGACGCTTATCTGATTACGGTTTACAATTACGTGAAAAGCAAAAAGTACGTCGTATCTACGGTGTATTAGAAAAGCAATTCCGTAACTACTACAAAGAAGCTGCTCGCCTTAAAGGTAATACAGGTGAAAACTTGTTACAGCTTTTAGAGCAACGTTTAGACAATGTTGTATATCGCATGGGTTTTGCTAGCACACGCGCTGAAGCACGTCAGTTAGTAAGCCACAAAGCGATTCTAGTTAATGGTCGTGTTGTGAACATTCCTTCATACGTAATTACTCCAGAAGATACTGTTGTAATCCGTGAGAAGTCTAAGACACAAGCACGTATCATCGCTGCTCTAGAGTTGGCTGAGCAACGTGAAAAGCCGACTTGGGTTGAAGTTGACGGTAAGAAATTGGAAGGTAGCTTCAAGCGCCTACCTGAGCGTTCAGATCTGTCTGCGGACATTAATGAACAACTAATCGTCGAACTTTACTCTAAGTAAAGTTAAGAGTTAAGAGAGGATAAAATGCAGGGTTCTGTTACAGAATTTCTAAAACCAAGGTTAGTCGATATCGACGCTATAAACCCAACGCGTTCTAAAGTAGTTTTAGAACCACTCGAGCGTGGCTTTGGTCACACTTTGGGTAATGCCTTACGCCGTATACTGTTATCATCTATGCCTGGATGTGCAGTAACTGAAGTTGAAATCGACGGTGTATTGCATGAGTACAGCGCGAAAGAAGGCGTACAAGAAGACATCATTGAAATACTACTAAACCTTAAAGGTCTAGCGGTAACGTTAGAAGGCAAAGATGAAGTTTTTCTGACCCTGACTAAATCTGGTGTAGGCCCTGTGACTGCGGCAGATATTCAGCACGATGGCGATGTAACAATTGCTAACCCAGATCATGTTATTTGTAATTTAACTACAAATAACAGCGAGATCAGCATGCGTATTCGTGTTGAGCGTGGTCGTGGTTATGTGCCGGCATCTAGTCGTTTATCCTCTGATGACGATGAGCGTCCAATTGGTCGATTGCTGCTTGATGCATCATTCAGCCCAGTTGAACGTATTGCGTACTCGGTTGAATCAGCCCGTGTTGAGCAACGTACAGACTTAGACAAGTTAATCATTGATATGGAAACAAACGGCACTTTAGATCCTGAAGAAGCGATCCGCCGTGCGTCTACTATCTTAGCTGAGCAACTAGATGCATTCGTAGATTTACGCGATGTAACTGAGCCAGAAGAGAAAGAAGAGAAGCCAGAATTCGATCCTATTCTACTTCGTCCAGTTGATGATCTTGAACTAACAGTACGTTCAGCAAACTGTTTGAAAGCCGAGCAAATTCAATATATCGGTGATTTAGTTCAGCGCACTGAAGTTGAGCTTCTTAAAACGCCTAATTTAGGTAAGAAGTCTCTAACTGAAATAAAAGACGTGCTAGCTTCACGTGGTCTTTCTCTAGGTATGCGCCTAGAAAATTGGCCGCCTGCAAGCCTAGCTGAATAATCTAAATCACTATATTAGTTTAGTTAGAAGGATAGGGTCATGCGCCATCGTAAGAGTGGTCGTCAATTAAACCGTAACAGTAGCCATCGTAAAGCGATGTTCAGCAATATGGCAGGTTCTTTGGTGAAACATGAAATCATCAAAACTACTTTGCCTAAAGCGAAAGAGTTACGCCGTGTAATTGAACCTTTAATCACACTGGCTAAGACTGACAGCGTAGCAAATCGCCGTTTAGCATTTGCCCGCACGCGTGATAATGAAGTAGTTGGTAAATTGTTCAGCGAAATCGGTCCTCGTAATACAGACCGTCCAGGTGGTTACACTCGTATTCTTAAGTGTGGCTTCCGTGCTGGTGATAATGCACCAATGGCTTATATTGAACTAGTTGGTCGCCCAGCGGCGAGCGAAGAAGTTCAAGAAGACGCACAGTCTGCAGAGTAAGTCTTTAAAGAGACACCAAAAAGCCGAGCTTATGCTCGGCTTTTTAATATCTAAAATTTATCACACGGTAATAGGGTCGCGAAAAGTCCTCCCCAATTTTTTTATCAATAATAAAAAACAGCCCCATATCAATAAAGACAGTCTATTTGCTACTAACAGAAATATAGTTCGCTTATTTAGATACTTTCTTCATGTTACCCCTAATCTATATATTCTATTTAGCTATGATTGGTAAAAATAAGCTAATTATATAACTTAAGGTTTTGATTAACGTCATAGGTTGAAACAGTAAATACATAAGTAAAGAAAGCCTTAACTATATGCTATGTTTTTTGCCAAATGCCCTTAGTGTTCTACTAGCTAAAATAGTTATAGCAAGAAATCGGATGCTATTTGCAAGCGATTTCAACATCAACATCAACACGTTATCATTAAAAAATAACTTATAACCTCATTTGAAGCTAAATATGCTTGAGTTTAGTTGTCTTTTTAAGCGTTTAGTTTAAATATCCAGCGAACAGTCATTTATTTCAAGTTTTCTTCAAAAAAGGGTTGATCTGTTTTCGGATCTCCCTATAATGCGACCCCACTGAGACGGG
>NZ_KI912436.1:8334-111142 GCF_000518425.1 Pseudoalteromonas sp. 23_GOM-1509m | reverse complement strand
AGTTATTTGACAAACTAATTATGGCTCTGGCTTTGAATTAAGCTAACCCACGAAAAGCGGAGGCTAACACCGTGTGGGAGTCATTATGTCTATGCATATAAGGATTCAGATGCGCACTTTCGGTGAAATAAATGGAGTTAGTCCAGGTGATATCTTTGATAATAGAGAGGCTTTGGCTAAAGCTAAAGTTCACCCTCCTTTAGTTGCAGGAATAAGTGGTGGTAAAAATGAAGGTGCTGACTCTATCGTACTTTCTGGAGCGGAACTAAAGCAGACGGAACTAAAGCAGACACCCATCTCAAATTTTGTACTTTTTATGGTTTCAAACTAGACTTTATTTAGTAGGAAATATAAGCAGAGTGTTCTATGGCAATTGCAAGAAAGCGTCAGGTTAGTTTGGCTGATACGCGATATTATCACTGTATTTCACGTTGTGTACGCCGAGCTTTTTTATGCGGAGAAGACCATTTTACAGGTCAGTCTTATGAGCACCGCAGAAGCTGGGTTGAAGATAGGTTACTTGCACTAGCGAAGGTATTTTGCAAGAAGAAGTAAAACATACGAACTAAAACAGACACCCATCTTTAATTTTGTACTTGCAATGGTTTCAAACTATGCTTTAGGCAGTATGAATAACTAGGCAGGGTGTTCCATGGCAATTGCAAGAAAGCGTCAGGTTAGTTTGGCTGATACGCGATATT
Source organism: Pseudoalteromonas sp. 23_GOM-1509m (assembly GCF_000518425.1). Classification (NCBI taxonomy): domain Bacteria; kingdom Pseudomonadati; phylum Pseudomonadota; class Gammaproteobacteria; order Alteromonadales; family Pseudoalteromonadaceae; genus Pseudoalteromonas; species Pseudoalteromonas sp. 23_GOM-1509m. The sequence goes on along the minus strand of NZ_KI912436.1, from coordinate 110,441 downwards.
ATCACTGTATTTCACGCTGTGTACGTCGAGCTTTTTTATGCGGAGAAGACCATTTTACAGGTCAGTCTTATGAGCACCGCAGAAGCTGGGTTGAAGATAGGTTACTTGCACTAGCGAAGGTATTTTGCATAGATGTGTGTGCTTATGCTGTGATGAGTAATCACACTCATTTAGTACTGTATGTAGATGATAAAAAGGCTAATAGGCTAAATGACCAAGCCATTATTATTCGTTGGCATAAAGTGTGTAAAGGCACGTTATTAACGCAAAAATACCTGCAAGGTGAAAAACTCACTAAAGCAGAGCTTATCTTTTTCAATCAAACAGTAAAACAATACCGAGAGCGGCTATCTAGCATCAGTTGGTTTATGCGCTTGTTAAATGAAGATATTGCGCGCAAAGCGAATAAAGAAGACAACTGCACTGGTCGATTCTGGGAAGGGCGCTTTAAATCACAGGCCTTGCTAGATGAAGCCGCACTAGCTGCTTGCATGGCGTATGTAGATTTAAATCCAATTAGGGCAAAGATAGCCAGCACCCCCGAAGAATCAAATCATACCAGCGTGAAAAAGCGATTAGAAAGTGCAGCAACAGGCAAGCAGCCTAAAAGTTTATTACGTTTTGCAGGCTTACCACGCCAAATCATGCCAAAAGGCCTACCTTTTGAACTTAAATCCTACCTTGAACTCGTTGAATTAACAGGCCGTGTCATAAGAGAAGACAAGCGGGGGCAGATTGACAATACATACCTTCCTTTACTAGAGCGAGTCAATATTAGCCCTGAGAACTGGCTGAAATTGACGACACAATTTACGCGTGTGTTCCATGGTGCAGTCGGTAGACCTTCTTCACATGAAAGCTATTGTGAAAATTTAGGAAGAAAGCGGCGAGCAAACATGAGTAACTGCGAAAAATTACTCGCATAAAGCTTAATCAATCAAATACGTAAACTTACTGTATAGAGCAGGTATTTCCATGTCTGTCATTTAAGTTTTACAACGATATTTACTTATTTAAAGCTGAAACCAGCCTTTTAAAGTTGCAAGAAACTAAATGCAGAGCTTAATAGTGAATTTTGTGACACAGGTTCAATAGGTAGTTAAGATGGGTGTCATCATATGATATCAATCATATGATATCATTTGACAAACTAATTATGGCTCTGGCTTTGAATTAAGCTAACCCACGAAAAGCGGAGGCTAACACCGTGTGGGAGTTATTATGTCTAGCCGATCAGGAAGCTTGAGGAATTATTAAAGCATGTTCAATGAGCCCAACTTGCACTCTCGAAATTTAAAGTTCATATCAATGCTTTTTATTAGTTACTGGTTGCTTGGCCTTACCCCACAGGATGAAACAATTCGCCTTCTAGTAATCAATTATGAAATTTCTAATCCTTGTGCACTTAAGTGGATTTCTTATGCACTGCTGATCTATTTTGCTTGGCGGTTTTACATCAGTTCGAGAAAGAGGGTTCGGACTGGATATAGAAGAACTTTCAACTTTAACAACATTGATAGATCGGGGCGGCTATTCAGAAAATTAAAAGAAGATGCCGAAAGGGATTATTCCAAACGATACAAAGATGAATTTGAAAAATGGCGAACCGAGCAAGCTGAGAAGCACGATCTAAAAGAATATGAGAATAAAGAGTACTCTGTTAACCCTAATAAGCTAGTTTATGAAGAAGATTCTGTGGCTATGCACTATCAGGTACAGTACAAAGGCGGCAGGTTGCCGGGAAATGACTTTAAAAATGGAGCTGTGTCCTATCCTTGGTATCGTTGGCCCATTTTAAAAGTGGTTCGCTTCATTAAGTTCGTTGTCGGAACAGAGGATGCTCCTGATTTCTTGATCCCGTGGGTTTTGTTTGGCTTGGCGCTAGCGACTAGTGTCTTGAGTTACTATGGAGTGTCTGTGCATGATTTTGGCTAACAAGTGCAGGCACAGCGACGGCTTTTTCGCTGCGGCTTCGCCTTCGCTAAAAAGCCGCGCGTGCTGCAAGCGTTAAGTTTCCAAGGAGACCATGTACAAGTTATGCAGAAACCCACCTTAAATTTCTTACTTTCAATGGCTTCAAACTATGCCTTAAGAAGTATAAGTAATGAGCAGTGTGTGTCATGGCAATTGCAAGAAAGCGTCAAGTCAGTTGGCTGATACGCGATATTAACACTGTATTTCATGTTGTGCGCGCAGGGCTTTTTTTATTAAGACCTGTTATTAAAAACACCGTCTAATGTTAAACTAACTAAAATTTAGCAACCTAATTTGGCTATGTCTTTTTATCTTTCGTTACTTACCCCGCATTTTGAACGTATAGCTATTGGCGAAACCCTAACTTCACTTTGGAGCGGCTGCGGCCATATTGTGAAGTGCCAACTTGATGAGCAAGCCTGTGTAATTAAAGCGATTAAAGTACCCGATCACATTAATCATTCTAAAATTAAACAAAGTGCGTTTGCGCTTAATAGAAAACGTGACTCTTACCACGTTGAATATACGTTTTATCAGCAATTTAGCCATAAACTGCCCAAGCAAGCGGCAGCTATTGAATGCATAAAAGCAATCAACAAAGGTGATGAGTATGCCTTGGTGTTTAAAGACTTTTCAAAACAGGGATACACCCAAGCAACCACTGAGAATATAAAGGCGATATTAAAGTGGTTGGCACAGTTTCATGCCTTTCATTTAAATGCCTTTCATTTAAATACAAAGTTTGATGGCTTATGGCCGCAAGGAAGCTATTGGCATTTAAATACCCGGCCTGATGAATTTAATAACTTACCTAAAAAGTCCGATATTAAACAGGCAGCTACTCAATTAAATAACGCGTTAAAACAATGTGACTACCAAACGTTAATTCATGGTGATGCCAAGCTTGCTAATTTTGCCACTAATAGCCAAGGGCATATACTCGGTTATGACTTTCAATATGTGGGTACGGGTGTTGGGGTGGTAGATGTTATGTATTTTATGACCAGTTGTTTGGACGATTCTGAGCTTCACAAACACGCACAAACTTACCTCGATTATTATTTTAGCCAGTTTAAAAACGCACTCAGTCACTACCAACCAGCAGTGAATGCGGATGACGTTATTGCACAATGGGCTCATTTATGGCCGGTGGCGTGGGCAGACTTTTATCGGTTTTTACTTGGGTGGAGCCCCGAGCACAAAAAAATTAACGGCTACATGCAAGCCCAGGTAAATAATTGGTTAGCCAGTAACAACTCATAAACACAAAAAGTTGAACAGTTATGGCTAAATTAAATATTTTGGCACGAACTATGAAATCAGGGCTAAAATTAACAGTCAAACGGCCTGTTTTAATATAAAATACGTCAAATTTTTTATCACTAGGTTTATTACTATGGCTATTCACGTTATTTCTCACCCCCTTGTTCAACATAAGTTAGGTTTAATGCGCGCGCATGGAATTAGCACGAAAAGTTTTCGAGAGTTGTGTTCAGAAGTTGGCACATTATTAACTTACGAAGCCACTAAAAACCTAGAATTAGAAGATAACGAAATTACAGGTTGGGACGGTAATAAACTTAAAGTTGAGCATATTAAAGGTAAAAAAATTACCGTTGTGCCAATTTTACGCGCAGGCCTTGGGATGATGGACGGCGTAATGCAATTACTCCCAGCAGCTAAAGTGAGTGTAGTGGGGTTAGAGCGTAACGAAGAAACACTTGAGCCAGTGCCTTATTTTGAAAAGCTAGTAGGTAATATTGATGAGCGTTTGAGCTTAGTGATTGACCCTATGCTGGCTACTGGTGGCTCTATGATCGCCACCATCGATATGCTTAAAAAAGCGGGCTGTAAAGAAATTAAAGTTATTGTACTGGTTGCTGCGCCTGAAGGCGTTGAAAAAACATTAGCCGCTCACCCAGATGTAGAAATTTTTACTGCCTCAGTTGATAGCCACCTTAATGAAAAAGGCTATATTATCCCAGGATTAGGGGATGCAGGTGATAAAATTTTCGGTACGGTTTACTAGGGTTTAGCAGTGCAAAATAATTCTACGTTTTCAATAAAAACCATTTTAACGGGTGCCCAAATGCTATTTGTAGCGTTTGGTGCGCTGGTATTAGTGCCTATTTTAACGGGTCTCGATCCGAGTGTTGCGTTGTTTACCGCAGGTTTAGGTACTTTGTTGTTTCAATTTGTCACTAAAGGCCAAGTGCCTATCTTTTTAGCCTCGTCATTTGCGTTTATTGCACCCATTATTGCCTCAGTGCAAATGTGGGGCATACCCGCCACTATGGGCGGCTTAATGGCAGCGGGCTTTACTTATATGCTGTTGAGTTTATTGGTGAAGTTTAAAGGCACAAAAACCTTACATAAAATTTTGCCGCCAATTGTGGTCGGCCCAGTCATTATGGTGATTGGCCTAGCACTCGCGCCAGCTGCGGTTAATATGGCCATGGGTAAAAGTGGCGATGGTGGTACACAAATTATTGCCTACGACAGTGCCATTATTATCTCTATGTTCTCATTACTAGTAACTTTAGTGTTTGCCGTGTGGGGCAAAGGGGTATTTAAACTGATCCCTATTTTAGCCGGTGTTGTTGCCGGTTACACGCTTTCGTTATTTATGGGTGTAGTACAGTTTGAAACAGTCAGTAATGCACAGTGGTTGGCAGTGCCTAACTTTGTACTGCCAGAGTTTAAATGGCAAGCCATTTTGTTTATGGTGCCGGTGGCAATTGCGCCTGCTATTGAACACATTGGCGACATGATGGCAATTAGCCAAGTTACAAAAAAAGACTATTTGAAAAAGCCAGGGCTACATCGCACTTTATTTGGTGATGGGTTAGCCACGTCTGCTGCGTCATTATTTGGCGGCCCACCTAACACCACTTACTCAGAGGTAACTGGTGCGGTAATGCTAACTAAAAACTTTAACCCTAAAGTGATGATGTGGACTGCCATTATTGCAATTTGTTTAGCGTTTGTGGCTAAAATGGGCGCGGGCTTGCAAACCATTCCGGTCCCTGTAATGGGCGGCATAATGATTTTATTATTTGGCTCTATTGCCGTTATTGGCTTAAATACCTTAGTTAAATCGGGCGATGACTTAAGCGAACCACGCAATTTAAGTATTGTGGCGCTTATTTTAATTTGCGGTATTGGTGGTATGCACATTGGTAGCAGCCAGTTCAGCCTTGAAGGTGTGAGCTTATGCGCTGTTTTAGGCATAGTATTAAATTTAGTATTCCCAAAAGCACAGAGCAACGAGAATTAAATTTGCACTGTGGTTAAAAATATTGCACCAAAAAAGCGCATTTTAAATGCGCTTTTTTTTTAACCTACTAAAAAGTAACAATAAATAATATTGGTCTAGTAACTGCATTTCCTCATTCATACCCTATAGTTGAATCAGGGATTGTTATATTGGAGGCCAATAGTGTGGATATAAATGCTTTTTTAGTAAAACATCAATTGCCGTTGAAATATCAATATATTAGTGAGCAGTATTTTTCTGTGATTGCTCAGGATATTTTAACCAGCAAAAAAAATGCGCCTTTATTTGTTGCCATTAACGGCTGCCAAGGCTCAGGAAAAACCACGCTTGGTGACTATTTAGTGACTTGGTTTGAGCAAAACACCCACCTAAATTGTGTCGCACTCTCTATTGATGACTTTTATTTATCAACCCAAAAACGTCAGCAGCTAGCACAAGATGTGCATTGTTTATTTGCCACCCGTGGAGTTCCAGGCACACATGATGTTGCCCTTATGGATAAAACCATTAGTCGCTTGTTAAATAAAGAGGTTAATGTACCGCTGCCACGTTTTGACAAGCAACAAGATGAACCCGTAGCAAAAAATAAATGGTTAACCAATAGCCAGCCAGTCGATATTGTTATTTTAGAAGGGTGGTGTGTAGCCAGTGAGCCACAGCAGCCTTTTACCTTAATTGAGCCCATTAATGAGCTAGAAAAATCATACGATCAGCAAGGACTATGGCGCCGCTGTATTAATAGCTGTTTAGCTAATGAGTATAAAACCGTATTTAATAAAATTGACTACACAATTATGCTTAAAGCGCCGAGTTTTGATGATGTATTTGCATGGCGACAAGAGCAAGAGCACAAGCTAATCGCAAAACAAGGCCAAGGCGCAGGTACCATGACCGACGAGCAGCTGCTTTGGTTTATTTCTCACTTTGAGCGTATTACCCGAGAAAATTTAAATACCCTCAGTGCCAAAGCAAATGCATTAATAGAGCTTGATAGTCACCGTGATGTAGTCGCAATGCAGCTAACTAGCGACAATATTGGTCAGCCCATTATTTTTACCGATTTAGATGGTACGTTACTAAATCATAGAGACTACAGCACCGAAGCGGTCGACACTTTATTACAAGAGTTGCAATACAGCGGTGTGCCGGTGGTATTTAACACCAGTAAAACCTTTAGCGAAGTGGTGGCACTGCAACAAGCGCTCAATATTAAACAGCCTTTTATTGTTGAAAATGGCTCGGCTGTCTATATTCCTGAAAATTACTTTACCCTCAGACCCATTGGCTGCAGCGAATACCAAGGCTATTGGTGTTATTCATTTGCGGCGCCCATTAGCAATTTATGGGCTGATTTAACACATTTAAAAAAAGACTACAGCGACCAATATAGTTTATTCAGTGAGTTATCGTGTGAGCAGGTAATGCACATCACAGGGTTAAACGCGATACAGGCGGCGCAAGCACAGAATCGTCAATATTCAGATCCGCTCTGCTGGCATGGCGAAGAGCACAAACTCAACGAATTTATAAACGCAATAACAGTGTACGGCTACGACGTTAAAGTAGGCGGGCGCTTTATTCACATTGGTAAAAATACCGATAAAAGCATGGCGCAGCAATGGCTAGTGAAACAGTTTACTGCGCAGTTTACTAAGCCGCTAAGCATTATTGCGCTTGGGGATAGTGATAATGATAAGCAAATGCTCGAAGAGGCAGATATTGCCATTATTATTGCCAATCCAGAGAGCAAAAAGCCGGTTAAATTAACCCATAACAAAGCGCGTTATTCTCAGTTGCCAGCGCCGTTAGGCTGGGTAGAAGAAATCACTGCATTACCTTGTATTAACAGCATTTTACCCAATTTTGAGGAGTATAGTTTACATGGCTGATTTTTATCAAAATGGCATCATTACAACGTTACATAATATTGCCAACAGACCCGTAGACGATTTAGAAAAAGAGTTGCTGAGTTTTAGTAAGCAGCGACCCATGGGGCTTATTTTGCCCTCATTATTTAGTGAGTTAGAAGGCCCCGCGCTACAAAATATTGTTAAAGAGCTGCAAAAAGTACCTTATTTATCACAAATTACCATAGGCTTAGACAGAGCCGACGAAAGCCAATATCGTTATGCACTTAACTTTTTTAAAGCGCTTGATCAAAACCACAAAGTACTTTGGAACGACGGGCCACGCTTACAAGCGCTCGATAAAGAGCTTCAAGCCTTAGGTGTGGCGCCACGCGAGCTCGGTAAAGGGCGTAATGTGTGGTATTGCATGGGCTATAAATTAGCCACCGCTGAGGTAGAATCAATAGCCTTGCATGACTGTGATATTTTAACTTATGACCGAGGCTTATTAGCGCGGTTAATATACCCTGTGGCACACCCTCGATTTAACTATGAGTTTTGTAAAGGCTTTTACCCGCGTACCGCCAATGGAAAAATTAATGGCCGTGTCTCTCGGTTATTGGTTACTCCGTTATTGCGCTCGTTTAAAACCATTTTAGGCAGCCGTGATTACCTTGAGTACATGGACTCGTTTCGCTACCCATTAGCCGGTGAATTTTCGTTTAGACGCGATGTATTAAACGATATTCGTATACCTAGTGACTGGGGGTTAGAAATTGGCGTATTAAGTGAAATGTATCGTAATTATTCTCATAATCGATTATGCCAAGTTGATATTGCGGATAACTACGATCATAAACATCAGGCGTTATCGCTCGACGACCAAACCGCTGGCCTTTCTAAAATGTCGATTGATATCACCAAAGCACTATTTAGAAAGCTAGCAACGCAAGGGGTTACCTTTACCAGCGAAACTATTCGCTCATTAAAAGCCACATATTACCGTATTGGTTTAGATTTTATTGAAACCTATCATAATGATGCACTAATGAACGGTTTAACCCTTGATATTCACCAAGAAGAAAAAGCCGTTGAAATGTTTGCACAAAATATCATGAATGCCGGTCAGCACTTTTTAGAAAACCCAATGGAAGCACCCTTTGTGCCGAGTTGGAACCGTGTGGCCTCGGCAATGCCAGACGTACTTGAGCGTTTAAAAGAAGCCGTAGAGCTAGATAACGAGCAATACAGTTAACATCATTAAACGAGGCGCCTGTGAATATAGTTAAAGAACAGTTTTTTCAACGAGTTGAACAACATTTACATGCTATTTATCAAGATGTTGAATTACCGATAGCAGTAAGCGAATTGACTGAAGAATTGATCACCTTAATTTTAGGTGATAACCCACTTCGCGATCCCACGCCACACACCAATCGCTGGGATGAACAAGATGTTGTGCTAATTGCCTATGGCGATTCGATTATAAACCATGAAGACAGTGAGTTAGCAGTTGGAACTCCCCTAGAGGCGCCGTTAAAAACCTTGCATCGCTTTATAAAAGAGCAGTGCGATCACCAGCTTAATGCACTGCATATTTTACCTTTTTATCCGTACAGCTCAGATGAAGGATTTGCGGTAATGAACTATGCGCAAGTTAATGAAGCGCTTGGTGACTGGCAAGACATAAATGCGATTGCCAACGATGTAAAGTTAATGGCGGATTTAGTCATTAATCATTGCTCTAGTCGAAGTATTTGGTTTGAAAACTTTTTAACCGATACACACCCAGGTAAAGACTACTTTAAAACAGCCAGTTTAACTGACGATTTAAGCCAAGTTGTTCGTCCTCGTACATCGCCCCTATTAAATACGGTAACAACAACCAGTGGTGAAAAGCATGTATGGTGCACATTTAGTCATGATCAAGTGGATTTTGATTTTGAAAACCCCGAGGTGTTAAAAGAGTTTGTTGGCATTATTCGTCATTATTTAGACAACGGAATTCGCTTATTTCGCCTTGATGCTGTGGCCTTTTTATGGAAACAACTCAATACCAGTTGCATAAACTTACCGCAAACCCACGAAGTAGTGCGTTTACTACGAACGCTGATTGAGCATGCCGAGCCAAGTGTAGTGATTATCACCGAGACGAATATTCCCAATCAGGAGAACTTGTCTTACTTTGGTAATGCCAACGAAGCCCATGCAATTTACAACTTTGCCTTGCCGCCGTTGTTATTGCACACTTTACTTAGTGGCGATAGTACGGCGCTTAAGCATTGGATGATGAGTATGCCGCCAGCACAAAACGGCACTGCGTATTTTAATTTTATTGCTTCTCACGATGGAATTGGTTTAAGGCCAATTGAAGGCTTGCTGCAACCCAGTGAGGTTGCTTCATTAGTCAGTACCACCATGCAGTTTGGTGGGCGCGTTTCAATGCGTACTAGTCACGATGGCACACATACCCCGTATGAGCTAAATATTGCCTTATTTGATGCCTTACAAGGGACGCATAATGGCGCGGATAAATTTGGCCTTGAGCGCTTTTTATGTGCTCACGCCATTATGTTTGCAATGGAAGGAATACCGGGGCTATACATACATAGTTTACTTGGCACAACTAATGACTATGAGCGCTTTGAAAATTCGCAGCACAATCGCGCAATTAATCGTCATCGCTGGCAAGAGTCAAAATTATTAGCGGCTATTGAAGAAAAATACAGCCACCATCACCAGGTGTTCAAGGGAATAAAACAGTTATTATCAGTGCGTAAAAGGCAAGCGGCATTTCATCCTAATGCAACACAGTTCACTTTGCATTTAGGAGAGGGGTTATTTGGTTTTTGGCGACAAAGCATTGACCGCCAGCAAAGTATTTTTTGTATTTATAATATCAGCAGTCAGCCACAAAGCTTAACCTTGGCCGATTTGAACTTAATAAATACACAGCAATGGCATGAGCTGCTCTCTAAAACAGTGCTGGATGAAGAGCTTAAAACTATGCAATTAGCACCGTATCAAACACTCTGGTTATCTAATAGAGCATAAATAACGACGTTTAAAGTAATCAATGTAACTGTAAAGGGGCTTTACAGTTACATTACTCAAGCGCGAGTAGTAAGTTTTCTATAGTAAATTCAACTTTGTCTGGGCGGGTTTTACTAAACTGCGAAAAGTCTATTTCGGCTAGGTTATTCGCATTAATTGCATTATATAAAGGCTTATTTGTATCGTTGAGTGGCTGAAAAATATCATTAGTGCTGTGAAAAAGTGGCCAACGCTTTAAATCAGTATGGTTATCAAATAAGTTTATAATTGCATTAGCCCCTAATAAAACATGACCCCCTATCGATATATCAAGCGCGTATGCGTTATTAGGCGCAGAATCCCAGTTAATCCCACCCACAATAACCTGCGATTGTTTGTTTAGTTGGGTTAATGCTCTTTTAGCACCAAACGCAATGGCATCATTAGCGCACCAAATAATGTTAATTTCAGGCGCAAGTTGCATATAGGCCATGGTTTTTATATAGCCTTCTTGCTCAGACCAATTTGCAACCTCTTTAGCGGTTAAGGTTACTTTGGGTGTTTGCGCTAAAAAATCCATTAACCCTTGGGTACGTAAAGTGGAAGCAGGAGTTGTGTAGTCCCCTAGTAAAGCTAATGTATGAGCTGGCGTTTTTGTTTTATTGGTAAACTTTTTATAAAGCTGCTGCATCAATGATTTACCTGCAACACGATTATTTGGGGTAATACTGCCGACCACATTGACGCCATTTTTTTGCAATTGCTCGAGAGACGCAGGGGAAGGGCGATTTAATAAAAAATAAATGGGAACCTTGTTACTGTCTATTTTAGATAGGTATTGGCTGGTGACATTTTTTTCGTTTACCAATAACAGGTAATCAGGCTTATCGTTAATGGCCTGCTGGATCAGCTCTTTCATTAAAATATGATTTCGATTGGCGTATTTTATAGTTAATGTCACATCTAAATCTGTGGCAGCATTTTGCATAATTTTAGAAACATGAAACCAAAAATCACCGGTTTTATTGCTATTAGCTTCAGTTGAATTTGAAAAGCCAGGATTGATGAATATGATCTCTAAGGCATTAATACTGTAACTACTGAATAGCAGGTAGGAAAAAGTTATCAGTCGGTGTAATTTCAACAAAGGCATATGTTTCTCTATAGATTTTATAAAGCTCGATTTTTACCTTGCTAACTAGCTCCGTGGTGACATCTAAGCGTTATGCTATATAATACCCCAGTAAGTTTAGCATGTATGCAGCAATTAATTTTTTTAGGATTTATGAATGAAAGCAGTTTTATTGTTAATAGTATTACTCTTTAGTCAAACAGTTGCCGCTAATGACGTAAGTGATTTAGAAAAGACCATGAAAAATATTGGGCTGGCTTATAAACAAAGTGTTGAAGCAACCCAGCTGCAAGAATTTAATGGTGCTATCGATCAATTTATTGGATTGATAGAGCAAGGTAAGAAAGCCAAATTTTATAAAGAAGCTGAGAAGTCGGTGCAAGGGCTCGATAAAGTACTTGTTCAAGCCCAGTTGGCAAAAAAAGTAGCGAATGAGCAGGGACTCGAAGCTGCAAAAAAACCACTTAAAGCCATCGATAATTTACGCAAAAAATATCATAAATTACATGAGCCTCCTGGCTTTTTTGAATTACTGTTTGGAAAATAAGGATTAGCAATGGAAATTTCAGTTTCAATGTTAGACGGTCAAAAGTTGAGTGCTAAGTTTGGTGAGCATGAAGTGATAAGCGATCAAAGCATCAATGCCGGTGGTGATGCTGAGCATCCAGAACCATTTGACTATTTTTTGGTTAGCATGGTTTTGTGCGCTGGTTTTTATGCGCGTAAATTTTGTCAGCAAAGAGAGATCTCAACAGACGGGATGACGCTGACACAAAATAACGAGAATGTGGATGAAAACGGTAAAAAACGTTTTTCTATTGAAATTGGGTTGCCTGAAGGTTTCCCCGATAAATATAAAAAAGCACTTATTGCTGCTGTAAATACATGTACCGTGAAAAAGGTTATTCAGGCAGTGCCTGAGTTTTCTGTTGATGTAAAGTAAATACCCTTTAACAATAATGCCGAGTAATAAACTCGGCATTATTATTTTATCTCACTATTTTTTCTTCATACCCTGTACGGCCTTAAATCTTGGGTTATCTTTACATATCACGAACACGCGCCCTTTACGTTTTACAATTTGACAACCAGGTCGTTGCTTTGCACTGTTTAATGAACTTAATACTTTCATTTGCTTTCCTTTTTAGCTGTAGAGAGGTTTTTAAAGCGACGATTAAATTGCGCAACGCGGCCATCAGTAGCAAGCGTTTTTTGTTTGCCTGTATAAAATGGGTGTGAGTCAGATGAAACATCAATAGGTACATAGGGATATGTATTACCGTCTATTTCGATAGTGCGATTGGTTTTAATGGTTGAACCAATAATAAAGTAAGAATCAGCTGCAGTATCATGAAAAGCAACCACATGGTAATCAGGGTGAATATTGGGCTTCATAAAATGCCTTTAATGTTATGTGATAGTATATCATTTAATTTAACGCATTTATTTTCCCTTTGCAAATCATTTTAAATAGCCTGACCTTTGGTTAAATAGTCTTTAACGCACCGTAATTGCTGCGTATTTGCGCAATCTAGTCAAAAAATAAGCACTTAGATCAAAAGTACTGGCTATTAGTATTTAGGCTGCTATAACTAGTTTCAGCAAAAAAAATAATAAAAATTTAATCACGTAGAATAGAGGTAGTTTATGAGTGACGCTCAAACGAAACAGGACCAAATCGACCAAGGAGTTATGGACACTCTTAGGGAGCGCGATCATAGTGTATTAGCAAAACAAGTTGACTCACTCGCATGTTCTCATAACGATATCATTGAATTGCTTGCCCATTATTTAGCATTAAGCGAACAAGAAGATGATGAGTTATTTGATGACTGGTTTGACTCTCTTTCAAAAGAACAACACACCGTGCTAAAAGTATTTGAAGTATATCGTGGGCAGTACGAGCACCAAAACTAACTGTTTGTATTAGGCATATTAATTAGTCATTATGCTAACACTGGTTATACGATTGTAATTTAATGTTAAAAAGGCATTGTTTTTATAGATAAGCGAAATAATTAATTACACTTATTCAATACAATAGTATGTACTTTGGCCCTTGATTATTTTTCAACTAACTAATTGATGTTTAAAGCTTTATAATAAGTTAAACTACATTTAGTGTTAAAATAGTAGTTTCGGCTCGTAGTTGAACTACCATTAATAAGTTGAAATAAGAAAGGGATAATTCAGCATGCAACATTTAAATGAAATACTCAGCAGAAACAACGTCAAAATAATTGGCAAGGGTGATAAAACCTTAGTGTTGGCTCACGGATTTGGTTGCGACCAAAACATGTGGCGATTTATTATTCCTGCCCTTGAACAACATTTTACTTTAGTGCTGTTTGATTATGTAGGCTCAGGTAACTCTGATGTGTCTAAATATAATAAACAGCGCTACTCAACCCTTGATGGGTATGCCAAAGACGTACTAGAAATATGTGCCGCACTTGAACTTACCGATATTACATTTATAGGCCACTCGGTTAGTGGCACCATTGGCGCACTTGCTGCCATTGAGCAACCAGAGCTATTTTCTAAGCTGGTTATGGTGTGCCCCTCACCGTGCTTTTTAAATTTACCCCCTGATTATTTTGGTGGATTTGAAAAACAAGACCTTCACGAATTACTAAACCTAATGGATAAAAATTACATTGGTTGGGCAAATTATTTAGCGCCTCTAGTAATGGGCAACTCTCATCCAGATGAATTTATAGCGGAACTATCGGGAAGTTTTTGCTCAACCGATCCCCTTATTGCAAAAACCTTTGCAGAAGCCACGTTTTTATCCGACTACCGTTTTATACTTGAACATATAAAACAGCCTACTTTAATTTTACAAAGTGAAAATGATGCTTTAGCCGCGCCTTCTGTTGGGGAGTTTGTAGCGAATGAAATTTCAAATGCAACACTTAAGCTTATTAGTGCGCATGGCCACTGTATTCATATGACGCACCCAGAAACAGTCAGCCGTTTAATTTTTGATTTTGTGAGTTAGCCACATGTCACTTGATAAAGTAGATGAAAAGCTTGCTGATTATTCCGCAGATCACTTTTTAAATGGTGCATTAGTGACAAATGCAGATAACATTATTGTTTATGCAAATACTTATTTTCAAAAGGAATTACAGTGGAATACTAATGAGCTTATTGGCAAGTCGGTTGATAAAATTATAACTAAATCATCAAAAATATTTTTACAAAGTTATGTGCTTCCTACCTTACTGCATGAAAAAGCGTGTCAAGAAATGCAGTTAATTATGCTCAGCGCCCAAGGCGAGCGTATGGCGGTTACCGTTAATGCTCAGCTTGATGAAAAGGGCTATATATACTGGAGCTTTTTTAACGCTACTCAGCGAGATAAACTTTACGACGAGCTGATCAAAACACGGGAAAAGTTAGAAGCGCAAACTGAACGCTTACAATCTTTAGCGTCTACCGATGAGTTAACCAACTTATTAAATAGAAGAGAGATGAATTACCGCAGCGTGCTGTTACTCGAACAGGCTATGCGATCAAAGCAGTCGGTTGCATTATTAATTATCGATATTGATAATTTTAAAGTCGTTAATGATACCTTTGGGCATTTAGAAGGGGATCGAGTTTTAAAAGAGTTGGGGCAACGTCTTAAACATTTTGGTCGACAAACCGACCTTATTTCTCGTTACGGCGGTGAAGAGTTTTTAATTATGGTGCCAGATACAAATAAAGCAGATACTTTGTTATTTTGCCAAAGGCTGCATTTATTAATTGCTGAAATTAAAGTAGGTAATCGCCCAGTAACCGCCAGTATTGGGGCAAGTTTGAGTACTGCGAAAACGACGTTTACTGATTTATTTGCCCAAGCCGATAATGCGGTATATAAAGCCAAAGAGCGCGGAAAGAACAGAACCCAGCTATACGATGAACCCTAACTAAATAGGGGTAAACTCAACAGGGTATTTAGTTGAGTTTACCCAAAAGACGGCAGCTACGGTTGGTATTATTGCTCTACACAATTGTTTTTTGCTAATGGCGATGCCAATACGGTATCGGGGTGCCAAATTCGATCCCATATTTTAGGTAGGTTGTTTAAGTTGGGTCTTTGACTTATTTTTTCAAAATTACCGACACTGATTGCTGAGCCATCTTTCTGACCGACAACAAAATTAAACACATAGGCACACTCCATCCCCATGCGTAAATCAGAGAGAATAACTTTGTCTTGCTGCTCGCGAACGGAATAAAACCCTTTTGTAAACCACTGCAAGCGTTTAACACCCCATTCATTTTTAATCTCGTTTAGTAAAGAAGGGGTTGTTTGGTATGCATTTAAGGTAACCTCGTTGGGTGTATCAAACACCGATGCATAGCCTTCATAATATTTCCCATCCGACATCACAACCACTCGCCAAAGTAAAGTAGTAAACGGTGCTGGAGTGCTAATGTATTCATTGACTGTGATGTCTCTGTTTTGCAGCGCAGTGTTGACTTTATCGTCAATAACAACTTTAAGAATAAGCGAACAACATAAATAGAGAGTACTTACTGTGAGCGTAATTGCGTTAATTTTGTAGGCGGTTGGGGCGGTTATTTTTGGTATTAAAGTGCCTATAACCCCTACTAATAGCGGTAACGTGTAGAGGGGATCAATAATAAACATATTTGAAATTGCAAACGGATGCTCTGTAAGTGGCCACATTAATTGCGTACCGTACACAGTAAGTGCATCCAATAGTGCATGGGTTGATAAACACAAAAACACTAACCAAAACCAACGTGTTTTATACGCTTGCATGCCAGTGTGTATTTTTAAAATTAGCCAAACAATCAAAGGGCTAATTAACAAGTGCACAAAAAATGAATGACTAAAGCCACGGTGATAAGTAAATGCTTCAACACTGCCGCCATAGGGTAAAAACACATCTAAATCGGGTAAAGTGCCCAAAATAGCGCCCCATAACACCGCTTTGCGGCCCACTTTGTTACCTAATACTGCGTACCCTACAGCGCTACCTAACGCAACTTGTGTTAAAGAATCCATACTACCTCATCTAAATAATGCAACTTCAATGTATATACTGATACTGATCTTAAAACCGTCATTATTATATTTTATTTCATTAAGTGGCTTTAAACTGATTTAAAAAGCGATTTATAAACTCAATCGCGGTTGTATAAAATCTAAAAAAGCAACAATACGTGAAGAAACCGCCCCATTTTTGTAATAAACGCCATAAATAGATTCTCGATTATTTGGGCTACTCACGCTGTGGGGTAAAACTTCTATTAATCGTTTTTTGGCTAAATCTTCTGCAATCATAAATTGTGAGAGAAGTGCTATGCCTTGATCAGCAATACATAAATGCCTAATGGTTTCGCCGCTGCTAGCCCTTAAATCAAAGTGCAGCGATTGCTCATGCTTCAAGGGCCATTGATTAAGAGTATTGGGTTCACTGAAACCAATTAGGTTATGGTTTTTAAGATCTGAAACTTGCTGTAACGGTGGCGCATTTTTTAAATAATCAGTGCTTGCGACCAATTTTAATTTACTTTGGCCTAATTTTCTCGCATGCAGGTTTGAATCTTTTAAGTCTCCAATGCGAATAGCTAAATCTGTTTTGCGCTCAAGTAAATCAATAATATTGTCGTGTGAGGTAATATCGAGCGTGATTTGCGGGTATTGCTTTTTAAACTCATTAACTAGTGGCGCTAGTTGATGCAAAACAAAAGGGCTTGCTGCATCTATACGCAAGTGCCCGCTAGGTGCTTGCTTTAGTAGCTTTATTGTTTCTTCCCCTAAGAGCAGCGTGTTTAAAGCCTTTCGCGCATATTCTATGTATATATGCCCTTCCTCGGTCAGTTCTAAGCGCCGAGTTGTTCTGTTTAGTAATGTGCAGTTTAGCCTACTTTCGAGGCGAGATAGCGCTCTTGAAACCTTAGCTACATTTAAATCGAGTAAACTAGCCGCACCGGAAAAACTGCCACAATCAACAATGGTAATAAACATTTCTAGATCTGCAGTTTTAGCTTGAACAGGCATAAATTCACTCATTTATATTTGCAAAATAAACAAAAGTATTTTGCCATTTATGCTATTTATTGCAAAGGAGTTTTTGCTCACACTATGCATCTATTTTAAAAATGAGGATGTATTTATGCCATTGGCTTTATGGGCGCTTACCTTAAGCGCATTTGCAATTGGAACAACAGAGTTTGTTATAGTGGGTTTAGTGCCAACTATTGCAAACGATTTAGGCGTGAGCTTACCATCAGCAGGCTTACTAGTGAGCTTATATGCGGTTGGTGTAGCTATTGGCGCACCCGTTCTCACTGCATTAACGGGTCGCTGGAACCGAAAAGTGGTACTTATAAGTCTTATGGGCTTATTTGTTATGGGTAACTTATTAGCTTGGCAAGCTCCTAGCTACGAAACGTTAATAATAGCACGCATTTTAACTGGACTTGCTCACGGTGTATTTTTCTCTATTGGCTCAATGATAGCGACAAGCTTAGTAAGTAAAGATAAAGAGGCTAGCGCCATTGCAATTATGTTTACCGGCCTTACGGTAGCGCTAGTAACGGGTGTGCCATTAGGTACTTGGATAGGGCAGCACTTTGGTTGGCGCGCTACATTTTTAGTGGTGTCATCACTTGGTATTATCGCTTTAATTGGAAGTGCTGTATTAGTACCTAAAAATTTAAAGCAATCAGTA
Source organism: Pseudoalteromonas sp. 23_GOM-1509m (assembly GCF_000518425.1). Taxonomy (NCBI): domain Bacteria; kingdom Pseudomonadati; phylum Pseudomonadota; class Gammaproteobacteria; order Alteromonadales; family Pseudoalteromonadaceae; genus Pseudoalteromonas; species Pseudoalteromonas sp. 23_GOM-1509m. The sequence continues at coordinate 92,480 of NZ_KI912436.1, read as the reverse complement.
CCGGCAACCTTTAAAGAGCAACTTCAAGTTGTTACTAAACCTAGATTACTGCTTGTGTATTTAATGACAATTTTAGGCTATGGCGGCACGTTTACTGCGTTTACTTACTTGGCCCCCATTTTAGAGCAGCAGACTGGATTTGCATCTTCAACAATTGGCATAATTATACTGGTATATGGTGTCTCAGTGGCTGTTGGTAATATATGGGGTGGAAAATTAGCTGACAAGCGAGGCCCGATCAGTGCGCTGAGCATTATTTTTAGTGCACTTACTGTAATTCTACTGATATTTACTTTTACCATGGAGTCAAAGGTTGCTGCCGTATTAACCATATTAGTTTGGGGGGCATTTGCATTTGGTAATGTACCTGGTTTGCAGCTTTATGTTGTTAAGCAAGCTCAGCAACATACTCCTAACGCAGTCGATGTTGCATCTGGATTAAATATAGCAGCATTTAATATTGGCATAGCATTGGGTTCTATTACGGGGGGGCTTGTAGTAGAGCACATGGAACTAAAAGATACCGCATGGATTGGCGCCGTTGTTTCATTGCTGGCTTTAATAGTCACCCGGTACAGTGGCAGGCTAGATAAACAAAATGTTCAGGCTAAATAAAGCGAAACTTATGTAGGTTAGTCTTGAAATAAAAATGAATGACCTCAGTATTTTCATGAGGTCAAAATTTTAAATCAAAAAGTAATCGGTGTATTTAGTAAACGCGACGTTTGAATTTTAAACCAATTATTTAATAAGGATAAAGCTATGACACAACGTGTAATTGAAATGCCAGACTTAGGTATGGGTACTTTTCGTTTAGAAGGTAAAACTGCTTATGAATCTGTAAAAATGGCGTTAGAAGTAGGATTTCGTCATATTGATACCGCGCAAATTTATGGTAACGAAGAGCAAGTTGGCCAAGCTATTAAAGACAGTAATATCCCCAGAGATGAGTTATTTATTACCACCAAAGTATGGAACAATAAACTCAATAAAAACGACTTTATCGCAAGTGTAGAAAAGTCATTAGAAAAGTTACAAGTTGACTCGGTTGATTTATTGCTAGTTCACTGGCCTGCACCATCAAACAATGAGCCTATGAGCGAATACCTGACTGAGCTACTAAAAGCTAAAAAGTTAGGGTTAACCAAACATATAGGCGTATCAAACTTCACTATTGCGAACTTAAAAGAAGCGATGCAAACGTTAGACTCGCGTGAAATATTTACTAACCAAGTAGAAGTGCATCCCTATTTAACCAATACCAAACTGCGCGCCTTTTGTGCTCAGCATGACATACATGTAACAGCCTATATGCCGTTTGTGGTTGGTAAAGTGTTAAACGATCAAACCATTATAGATATTGCCAATAAACACGATGCAACGCCAGCGCAAGTGGTTATTGCATGGGAAAATGCGAACGGCATGACCACAATTCCATCATCGACTAAGCGTAAAAACTTAGAAGATAACTTTAACGACAAGGTAAAACTTGATGATGAAGATATAGCGCGAATTGATGGCCTTGATTGCAACGACCGCCAAGCAACGCCAGACTTTGCACCGCAGTGGGATCAATAACCAAAAAGCCAGAACCAAAACAGGTGCAGTTGAGCTGCACCTTTATTTTTGAAACAAGGAACACCCATGTTAACGGTAATTGCTACACTATCGAGTGAAAATAGCGATGCAGATCGCCTTTTAACCGAGCTCGAAAACTTACAACAGTCCTCGCGCCAAGAAGTAGGCTGCCTGCGTTACGAGCTATCAGTTAAAAACGATGCTGAGCAAACTAGCTATTTAGTGAGTGAGCAATGGGCGTCTAATGAGCATTTTGAAGCCCATAAAAACGCACCCCACTTTAAAGCCTTTGGTGATGCAGTAGGCGAACTTATTACCTCTACCAATATTGATGTGTATAAAACCATTGGTTAAATGACACTCAGTTAATACCAAAGCAGGAGCTGTAACTTACAGCTCCATTTTTGAAATATCATCTCCAAATACCGCTCAAATATCATCCTTTTCAGCTACCTCTTAAATCCAAAGCTGTTTCATAATAAAAACGATTTCATAATAGCCATTTTTAATAAGACACTGCTGTTTGCATCGATAGCAGTGGTTTGCCTAATATTACTGAACACACCCTTTGGGTGTAATTTTGCATAGTCATAAACAGGTTTGGAGATAACTAATTGTTTACAAATATTTTTTGATGGTTAATATAAATACAAAGGAATATAGACATTTGACGGTTTATAAACCGACAAATTAAGTAGATTAGATTGTTAAGTGGCTGTGTTTCGTATCAAGGAGAGATAATGAGTAAACATCAAATAGTAGTTTTAGCAAATTCTCTAAAACATCATCAGCACTGTGTCGCAGGAAAGCTGACTGATAGTTCTAAATGGGTGCGTCCAGTTTCCAATGTAGCGGGTGCGGAACTGTCACATGAGCAAGCAAAGTGCCAGAATCCACATGGAAGATTTTTTGTAAAACCATTACAGAAAGTGACTATTGGATTAGAGTGTCATGCACCACTTATAAATCAGCCTGAAAATTATTTAATAGATGACTCTATTTGGCAACAAAACTATAAAATAGACAAGTCAGAAGTGCTTCGCTATCTTGATTCCCCCGATGATCTTTGGGGAGTAGGAGATAGGGTTGACTATAAAATGGTTCAGTATGGGGAAATTAAGATTGATCAGTCTCTCTACCTAATTGAAGTTAGCGATTTAAACTTATATCTAAATAATTATAATAAGAGGCGTGCTAGTTTTATCTACAGCGGGAATCAATATGACTTAGCTGTAACAGATCCAAACTTCGACGCTTTGATACAAGACTCAAGTGCATTGCAAAACATATTATGTATTAGTCTTGGGGAGGAGTATGAAGGTAGCTGTTACAAGTTGGTGGCAACAGTATTTTAGAGAGGTTGTAAATGGACATATATACAATTGGTTTTACTAAAAAGAATGCTGAGATTTTTTTTGGTTTTATAAAAGAATCAAATATAAATACTTTGCTAGATGTAAGGCTTAACAATGTTTCTCAATTAGCTGGTTTTGCAAAAAGAGACGATCTAAAGTTTTTCCTCAAAGAACTTTGCGGAACTGAATATGTGCATACTCCAGAGTTAGCCCCCACCAAGGATATGTTGAGTGCTTACAAAAAAGGTGAAATGAGTTGGGAGGTTTACCAAGATAAATTTCTTAATCTCATGTCGCAGAGAAATATTGAGCGTTCGGTAAAACCTGCTCTACTTGATCACGGTTGTTTACTGTGTAGTGAGCATGAGCCGCATTTTTGTCATAGAAGGCTGGTTGTTGAGTATTTAAACAAAAGCTCTGACTTAGATTTAAAGGTGAAACATTTATACTAATGAATAAAATACTGGTACTTTATCCACCACAGTTTAATTGCTACTCGAAGTTTTCAAGAAAAGTTACGAATATAATCTCGAGTCTTGGCGATGCTATACTGGTGTATCCATCTGATCCAAACGGTTTAATTGCAAAGCTTTGTGTTGAGTACTCAGAAAAAATGTCAATTAAAGAGCTTGCTAACTGGATTCCTAATGATATAACCCACGCCATTATTTTCGATGATGGCGAGGAGTTTAAAGAAGAAACTGCGACACTTGAGCTGAGTGGAAAGCCTATGAGGGTAATTAAAGTTTTGATAACGAGAGTTATAAATATTAAAGCTGAACCTAAATACAAATCAGAGAAAAGCACTCCTAGTTATGAGTACATAGGCAGAGGGTCTTATTGGGGAAACCCATACTCGATATATGAAGAAGGTAATGATCGCGAAGAAGTCATAAGAAAATATAAATATGATTTCGATTTTGAAAAATTTCTAAACATAGATAAAGATGAAGTTTACAAATTAGCAGGGAAACGGTTAGGCTGCTTTTGTAAACCACAAACTTGTCACGGTGATGTACTGGCTGATTTTTTAAATTCATGGGATGACGGTAAGTAAGCACGTAATAAAGCGCTGCAGTGGAAAATTTATCCGTTATAGCTCCTTAATTTTCATAGAACGCGGCTTTATTTTTAAACAGAACAAAAATTAAAACACATTAACAACATTAACAAGACACCCATATTTAATTTTTAGAAAAGAAGCAGAGCGATAAAATGATAACTATTTTTAAATCTCTAAATAAGACTGAAAAAGTAGAGTATTATTTTGCAATTATGCTAGAAGATATGGAGCGTCCGTTTATTTTAGGTGCGCAAAGTGTTGATCCTAAGCTGCCTTCAATTGCTCAGTGGAGCGCATCTTCAAGATTTGGACTTGATAATCTTGATACCATTGAAGGGAAACTATGGAAAGATTGGCGTTCCTCTTTAGAAATGCTTGGTGCCTCATGGGTAATACCAATTATTGAAGAGTCAGTAATAAAAGATGATGTATCTCATGCGGTTAATGAAATCATATCTAAATCGTAAATCTGCAATTAACAAGGCGTAGTTGTCGGACTGTTTGTCTCGTTGCACTAAAAATAAGCCGCAAAGCACAGTGTTGGCATTGTTTAATAAAACCAACAATCCATACATAGCTAAACTCCTCAGCCAAATACGACCCTTTACTTAATTGATAAATCGTATTTTAAAATAAGAGCATCAATATAGCGGCTACGTAATGTGAGTTGCTTTTCGTGATCGGCGCCATGGCTAAGGGCTTTATTTAGAAGCTTCATAGCAGGGTGAATGCGGATGCGTTCATCCTTATCTAAACTGGCTTTGCTGCGCAGTTCGGTTATATCGTCTACTAATAATCTGCCAATATCCACAGCCACAATTTCATCAATTAAGCCATTTTGGGTAAGTACCCCATATTTGCTGCATAAAAATTGTTGCCACACTTGCTGTAAATGTTCTTCTATTTCACAGCCAAACAATTCTTCGTTAAATATAAAGCCTTGCTGTGCAAGCTTTGCCAAACATTGGGTATAGTTCTGGGCAAACAGATTAAAAGCTTGGTTAGATGACTCAATTTTTTGTTTAACTAATCCTTGCCCCCAATTTACACAGCCTCGGGGGTAATAATCGTCGTATTCTTCACATTCATACAACCCTGAATAAGAGCTGCAGCTCATTTGATTTTTAATGCAATAACTGGGTTTAGGGAAAATGCTCTGTGCTTGCCAATTTTCAAGAGTTTCAGTGTCTATGTTGAGTGCTTGGCATAACTCATCAGTGTGATAAAAGTGAGTGCTTAAATAGTCAGATAAACGCATAGTGGCTCGCTTAATAGTAAAAAACAAAATACTGTTTATTTATACAGTTATTTATTTTGTATCATCAAACTCAATAACACAAGCCATTTTATAATTAAATACTGGCTATCACTGCAAATAGCGCGGTAAATATGGTACAAATAGAGCAAGTATTAATAACAATGATTTTTTTATGCGCACCCTAGAACAAATTAAACAAGCAAGCCTTATTACTGCAATTAAAACACCTTACTTAGCCAACGGTGAGATCGATCTTGCAAAGTATGATGAACTCGTTGAAATACAAATTGCAGCGGGTGTTGACGGCATAGTTGTTGGTGGCACCACCGGTGAAGGCCAGTTAATGAACTGGGAAGAGCATTTAATGCTAATTGCGCACAGTGCCAATAAATTTGGTGAGCAATTACTGATTATAGGTAACACCGGTAGTAACAATACGCGCGAAGCAATTAAAGCAACAAAATATGGTTTTGCCAGCGGCATGCATGCCTCATTGCAAATTAACCCTTACTACGGGCGCACCTCTATTGCGGGTGTTAAAGAGCACTTTAAACGTGTGCTTGATATTGGTCCGGCGTTTATTTACAACGTAGCAGGGCGCACAGGGCAAGACCTCACCCCAGATATTATTGAACCACTGGCACAGCATGAGCATTTTATTGGTGTTAAAGAATGTGGTGGCAATGAGCGTATAGCGCACTATGAACAACAAGGTATTGCGTGTTGGTCTGGTAATGATGATGAAGCACACGATGCACGCCATATCCATAAAGCACATGGTGTTATTTCAGTTACGTCTAACCTGATCCCAGGTTTGTTCCGTCAATTAATGGATAGTAAAAATGATGCGCTTAATAACTCATTACAACCATTAATGAACTGGCTGTTTTGCGAGCCAAACCCAATTGCCATTAACACCGCGATGATCATGACAGGTGCGGTTAACCCCGTTTTTAGAATGCCTTACGTGCCGCTCAACGATGAGCAACAGCAACAAGGTGAAACGCTAATTAATCAGCTTAATGAGCAAGATTTTGTCGGTAGTCGAGCGCAGTGTGTGGATATTAGTAAGGTTTTGATTTTATCTTAAACTGTTAGACTATTTATTAAATACTAAATTTTCAAAGCAGCCTACTGTAAACACAGAGGCTGCCTTTTTATATCACTGCCAATAGTAGTTGAGTTTAAGCTGCCACATAGCTGAATTAGCGTGAGTGACCGCTAATCTAATATCAATATCTTGGCTTAAAGGCACTGCCATTTCTAGTTTGGTTTGCGCAGGGTTTTTGGCATTTAAGAATGACTTTTCGTAGGATGCTTTAAGTTTAATACCTGAGTCAGTACCAGTAATAATCCCCACTTCTACCGACGAATCATAAAAGTGGCTGTTTTTAGCTAAATCACCTAAATAACCATTAATTAAGCTATAGGCTAAGGTGTTGTTGCTAAATTGCCAAGCTTGTCCGGCTCCCCCCATAACAAAGCTACGTTTACAGGTTCTGCACAGTGCTGGTTGTCTGTCGAATCCAACATTAATTTTCCACGACCACTTAGATTCATTAGCCCAAGATAATTGGTTTGGATTGAATGACTCCAAATCTAATAAATGAACTTTGTTTATGTAAGTTTCGCCATCAGTAAACATCAGCTCGGTATCTAACATTTCTAAATTAGAAAATGGAATGCGGGCAATATCAGAGGCAAGGGTATCAAAATAACTCAACCTGAAACCCAAAGTGTATTGTGTTTGCTCAGCCGTGTGCACCGCAGAAACTGAGCTATTAGAGGGCTTTTGCCCTTGATGTGGTGGCTGTTGGGTAGATTGAAATTTTATTTTGTTTTCGCCCATTGGCAGCTTTAAGCGCGCTTTAATAAGTGCATTTTTTAACTCACTTATTTTTACTGGGGTTTGCTTTTGAATTTGTTTTACTTGTACGAGTTCAAATAAAGCCCCAATAATGGCTTTTTGAGACTGCACTGGCAAAGCTAAAAAAGATTTGCTTTTAAGTACTGCTGATTCAGCAAAGATTTGTTTAGCAAAGCTGAGCTCTTTTTCACTTAAAGATTGAACGTGCTTGGCAAATACAGTGTCGCGCGAGGGGGTAAATGTGATCTTTTTAACCGCCGATTGGCCTTGGTAAGTGGCCGTGTTTAATCTTGAAAAAATAGTGGCTGGTATTACCCAAGGAGCGCCTTCGCTGGTTAGTTGATCGCCAATAACAAGTTCAATAATTTGCGCAAGATGAAATGCACAGTTTTCATCGGCAAAGTAATAATCAAATTCAGTGCCTAAAATTTCCCATAAGTGATTAGCAATAAAAACCACATCGCGCTCGTTTAGATTGAGGGTATATTCCCATAAATCTCTTAATTCTATTTCACCATAGTTGTGCTGGTGGCGATAAAACAATTGATCTGAAAAACCGGCTTTATAACCACCAAACAAGCCCTTGAGAATATACACCAAGCCGTTTTCATTATCTGGAACGTGTGCGCCATAGTTAATACTGTAATCTAATAATTTGTTTTTTGATTCGGTCGAGCGATTAAGTTTAAGTAATAAATGACCATATAACGATGCGGGATTACTCATATAACCAGATGCAAATACTAAACTAACAGAGTGAATTGCTTGTTGCTCTCGCCATTGCTTTAATTTTGGGCACTCTGCAGCTGGCATTGAAAAGGTTAAACCTTGCTCTTTGAGCCATTGGTAACGAGCAGGGTAGCGACATGGCATTGAGGGCAGGTTATTAAAAGCATGGATTGTTGCTTTTAATTCGGCAACCGGATCATTACGTCCGTTATCTGCGATAAAAAAGGATGCGTTAGTAATATAACTAATAGTAGTTGGTTGATTTTTGTAATGCCCTAATTTCAACCATATTGGATGCTTAGCTAAAACAGAGATAGATTGCGTGGCAGAACTTGAGAAAGAGGTGAATAAAAAAAAGCTAATTAAATAAAATAGAGGTTTCATTGTTTAACCAAAAAAAAGGGCTGTCAAGCCCTTTAATTATTAGATTGCAGCGCATTGAGATGAAAAGTTAGTGGTAATTTTACCTTCAACTAATTCATAAAATGCTTGTGCATTGTCTATTGGTGCATTTGCGTAATCGCTGCGTACCGAAGTGATAATTTGTTGATGAGCAGTTTCATCACAACCACGTACGTTAAGCATTGCAGAGATATACTCGCCTTCACCCTGTGCTATTTCTTGTTCTAATACAGGAAAAGTTTGTTGAATAAACTGCGCTGTTTTTACGTTAGCGCCTTCACAGCTCTCTACTGAAGAAATGTTAGACGATACCGCCGTTGTTCCTAAATCCCAAATAATATTAGAAATTGCTGCCGCAACGCCATTGTCTGGGAAAACCATCGCGCCAATACCACATTGTTGCCATGGGTTGATGCCACTTTTTGCTTGTGACGGCATTGAAACGAACGCGCTTACTAATACCGCAGCAGTTAAACATCTTTTTATCATTATTAATTTCCTTTAATTTATATGCGCCCCACAAAACGGGCGTGAAAGTGTACCTGCTTTAGTTATTTAAATGCAAATGGTTGTGTAACACAATGTAAAACAACGGTGTAAAGTTTATAAAAGTGCAATAAATAAGTGAATTAGCGGGAATAAATATTGCGAGTTAAAATCATTTAACTAACTCTAACAGCGGCTAATAATAGCTAATTACCCTGCATTTTATAAATTAGCGGTTTCTGGTGTTTAAAACTAACTGTTTAAGCGATTTTACTGTATAATTTGCGACCCTTGATAATGTGGCCGCAGGTTATACAGCAATGAATTTTAAATCTTTTAGTTTTGCCCCTGAACTTATTCAGGCGTTAGACGAACTTAATTACCACACCCTTACGCCCATTCAGCGCTCAGCTATTCCGGCTGTTCGTAAAGGTAAAGACGTTTTAGCAAGTGCACAAACCGGTACAGGTAAAACCGCTGCCTTTGCACTCCCTATTATTCAAAAGTTATTTGAGTCAGATTGCAGCACTACGAATGCGCCAAGCGCCTTAGTCCTTGCGCCTACGCGTGAGCTTGCAGAGCAAATTGCGAATAACTTTAAAGACTTTGCTAAGTACACTCAGTTAAAAGTAGTGAGCTTATTTGGTGGTGTTAATACCGCAGGACAAGAAATTGCACTCAAAGAAGGTGTTGATGTTGTAGTAGCAACACCAGGGCGTTTACTGGATCATATTCGTTTAGGTAACTTAAGCCTTGCTCAAGTAAAACATTTAGTCCTTGATGAAGCTGACCGTATGCTCGATATGGGCTTTATTAATGACATGCAAAGCGTAATAAAAAGCTGTGCAGATGAGCGTCAAATTTTATTGTTTTCAGCTACTTTCCCAGCAGCAATTAAACAGTTTGCCTCTAAAGTGTTAAAGCAGCCTGAAATTGTCCGTGTTGACCAAACTAACAGCACCGCAAGCACAGTACAACACGTGGTTTACCCAGTAGAAGAGCGCCGTAAGCAAGAGTTGCTTTCTGAGCTGATTGGTAAGAAAAACTGGCAGCAAGTGCTAGTGTTTGTAAACATGAAAGAAACCGCAGATGAGTTAGTAACTGAACTTAACTTAGACGGTATCCCAGCGGCAGTATGTCATGGCGATAAATCGCAAGGTAACCGTCGTCGTGCGTTGCGTGAATTTAAAGAAGGTAAAGTACGCGTGCTAGTTGCAACAGAAGTGGCAGCCCGTGGTATCGATATTGACGGTTTACCGCGCGTTATTAATATTGATTTACCTTGGCTTGCTGAAGATTACGTTCACCGTATTGGCCGCACCGGTCGTGCTGGTAACCAAGGACAAGCTATTTCGTTTGTTAGCCGCGAAGAAGAAAACATGTTGTTTGAAATTGAAACCTTAATTGGTCAAAAAATTAAACGTGTTTACTTAGAAGGTTACGAAGTAAGTAATCGTGAAGTGCTGATTGATAAAATTGGTAAAAAGCCAGCACATTTACGCCGTACCCGTGCTAATAAGCCATCAGGCCAAGCTACCGGTGAAGCGAGAGCGAAAAACCGTTCGCGTATTTCTAATGTACGTAAAAGCTTAAAAGGCGAAAAGCTGTCACTTAAAAAGTAAGACAGCTAAGCCATTAAAAAAAGCCTGAGTTTACTCAGGTTTTTTTGTGCCTAATACATTATCGATAATTGCAGCGTACGCATACGCAGCCGCTTCATTGTTCTGATTAGCTATAACTGATAAGCCAACCGGTAAGTGGCTTACTTTACCAACCGGCAAAGTAATATGGGTCGTCCCTGCAATGGCAGGTAATGAACTACTACTGCCTTTAAAGTTATCGCCGTTAATTAAATCTGTTTTCCACGCCGGTGAAACGGTAGGCGCAATTACAATATCTAGCTTATTATTGCTGTATAAATTGCTAATAGCGCGCTTTGCAAGTGCGTGATATCGCGCTTTGGTGTTTTGATATTGTTGTTTTTCACTCAAATCAACCGCGTTAGCTTGTTGTAAAATATCTTGCTCAAAGTAGGGCATTTCCTGCTGTTTATTTGCGCTATTAAATGCGATTAACTCATCTAAACTTTTTACGGTTACCTGTGCTGGTGTTTTGCTTAAGTAGTGGTTAATTTCGGCTTTAAAGTCGTAAAGTAGGATGGCGTATTCATCAACGTAAAGCGTACTTAAGTCATCTTTTACTTCAACATTGACAACGGTATGACCTGCGTCTTTTAATGTTTGTAACTGCTTAGCGTAAAGCTTTTGTGTTGCCACAGTAAACTTACTGGCTGGAAGCGCGCCTATCCTCAGTGACGATTTAACCGCTATGCTATCAAGCGTTCTATTTACGTTGAGTGTCGATACATCGTCTGAGTCTTCACCTTGAATGACTGATAATACCGCGAGTGCATCTTTCAAAGAATGCGCCATTGGGCCTACCGAATCTTGGCTACTAGAAAGTGGGATCACGCCTGCGCGCGAAACGTGCCCCATACTGGGTTTAATGGCGTACACCCCATTAACAGATGCAGGGCAGGTAATTGAGCCGTCGGTTTCAGTGCCCAGCGCAATAGGCGCAAAATTTAAAGCAACCGCCACAGCAGAGCCCGAGCTTGAACCACACGGATTACGAGTTACATCATGGGCGTTATGGGTTTGTCCGCCAATGGCACTCCAGCCAGATGATGAATACGATGAGCGAAAATTAGCCCATTCACTTAAGTTCGCTTTGCCTAAAATAATCGCCCCTGCTTGGCGTAATTGTTTAACCACAAAGGCATCGTTATTAGTAACGTTATTTTTAAGTGCTAATGAACCCGCTGTGGTGGGTAATGTACCTGTTGTTTCAATGTTATCTTTTAGTAATACCGCGATACCATGTAAAGAGCCTGCCCATTTTCCGGCTTTAAACAGAGCATCGAGTTGTTTGGCTTGTTCAATTGCAGTGGGCTCAATACTAATTACCGCATTATATTTAGGATTGAGCGCGTTTATTCTGTCGATATAAGTGCGGGTAAGCTGTTCAGCCGTGGTGGTGTTATTTTTATAGGCATTGTGAATGTCACTAATGGTTTTAAGCTCTGTATTGTTATCCGCTGCGTGTAAATTCGGTATTGTACAAACACATAAGGTTAAAAGTAGCCGTTTTATACTCATTGTTATTATCTATTTTATGGAAACACAGGTTATTTTTAGCACAAAAAAACCTCACATTGTGAGGTTTTTCGATAAAGGTCGATTAAGTCGAGTTAGGCGTTTTCTAGCATCGATAACGCAACCGCCTCTGCGGCTTTAATACCATCAATACCCGCTGATAAAATACCACCCGCATAACCCGCGCCTTCACCTGCAGGGTAAAGCCCTTTAGTATTAATACTTTGGAAGGTTTTATCGCGCTTGATACTTATTGGTGATGAAGTACGCGTTTCTACCCCAGTGAGTAAGCCATCATTAGTTGAAAAACCACGAATTTGCTTGTTAAAGGCTGGAATTGCTTCACGCAAGGCTTCAATCGCAAAAGGAGGTAATACCTTGCTCAAATCAGTCAGTTTTATGCCCGGCGTATACGAAGGCTGTACATCGCCTAAATTAGCCGATGATTTACCTTTTAAAAAGTCGCCAATAAGCTGTGCAGGGGCATCGTAGTTTTTACCACCAAGTTCATAGGCTTGCTCTTCTAGTTTACGCTGTAAATCAATGCCGGCTAGGGGATGCCCAGGGAAGTCTTTTTCTGGCGAAATACCCACTACAATAGCGCTGTTAGCATTACGTTCACTACGTGAATATTGGCTCATGCCATTGGTGACGACTCGGCCTTCTTCAGATGTTGCGGCAACTACTGTGCCGCCAGGGCACATACAAAAACTATATACAGTACGGCCGTTATTACAATGGTGTACTAATTTGTAATCTGCAGAGCCTAAAATAGGGTTACCCGCATTATCGCCAAAGCGGCATTCATCAATCATTGATTGCTTATGTTCTATTCTAAAGCCCACTGAAAAGGGTTTTGCCTCAACATAAATGCCTTTATCGTGGATCATTTTAAACGTATCACGGGCACTGTGACCAACTGCTAATACCACATGGCGAGTGTTAAGCTGTTCACCATTAGAAAGTGTAAGCCCTGTAACTTGGCCGTTGTCTAAATGGATATCGTCAACGCGTGTGCTAAAACGAATTTCGCCACCGAGTTCAATAATACGGGCGCGCATTTTTTCAATCATGGTCACCAGTTTAAAGGTGCCAATGTGCGGCTTACTAACGTATAAAATTTCTTCAGGAGCACCAGCCTCTACAAATTCAGTGATCACTTTACGACCATAATGTTTGGGATCTTTTACTTGGCTGTAGAGCTTACCGTCTGAGAACGTGCCTGCACCCCCTTCACCAAACTGAACGTTTGATTCGGTATTTAGCGCCTTTTTACGCCAAAAACCAAAAGTGTCTTTGGTGCGTTCACGCACTTCTTTGCCGCGCTCTAAAATAATTGGTTTAAAGCCCATTTGTGCCAGCACTAAACCGGCAAATAAGCCACAAGGGCCAAAGCCAATTACCACAGGGCGCTCTTTAATGCTGCTATTAGCGTGTGCTACAAATTTGTAGTTGGTGTCAGGGGAGACTTTAACGTGTTGGTCTTTTTCAAACGAGGTTAACAGTTGTGCTTCGTTATCCACTTCAACATCAAGCGTGTAAATCAGTAAAATGGCGCTTTTTTTACGTGCATCGTAACCGCGTTTAAACACATTGTAGCTGTGTAGCTGCTCTGGGCTTATATTTAATTTATTGATGATGGCTTGACCAATGGCATTTTCGTCATGGTCAAGCGGCAGCTTTATTTCGGTTAAACGTATCATTAATATCTCTTTAGGTGTCATAGCGGGGATTAAATTCCGCTCACAATAAGGGGTGTGCACAAAGCGCTGATTTATAAGTGCCATATGTTACGTTAAATTGCCCACTTTTGGCACTTATTTATTGTGTTTTGGTAAGGGTTGGGTATGATCCGCAACTGTTATTGTGAAACATTAGGTATTAAACCATTATGGCGTTTGTAGTCACCGAAAACTGTATAAAATGTAAGTACACTGATTGCGTATCAGTATGCCCTGCAGATGCATTTTTTGAAGGTCCTAATTTTTTGGCTATTAGCCCTATTGACTGTATTGACTGTGGTTTATGCGTACCTGAGTGTGCCGCTGATGCTATTTTTCAAGAAGATGAATTACCTGAATCGCAAAAAGAGTTTACCCAATTAAATGCGGAGCTAGCAGAAATATGGCCACGCATCACCCAAGTTAAACCCGCCCCAGAAGATGCCGATAGCTGGAATGGTGTGGCTAATAAATTAAAACTTCTCGACACATAATCATTCCACTTCGTTGTGTATTAGTTTTTTGTTAATTTTATTGCAAATAATAGCGCGCAACTATTAACAAATGTACCTGTATAATTTACACTCCTGAGCAAAGTTTACTTTTAACAAGTAAATAAACCTAAATGGATGTTTATGCAGTACTTTATACCTATAAAAATAACAACATTGCTGTTTTTTATCAGCTTCAGCCTCGGTTTAACTCTCAGCCCCAATGCACTTGCCGATAAGCTTAATTATCAACTCGCGCACATTAATAAAAATATTGATGTAGATGGCGTGCTTAACGAGCCACATTGGCAACAAGCAACACATGTTGCGGTAAATTATCAAGATGAGCCGAATGAAAAAGGCACACCGCCAGTAAAAACAGATGCATACCTTTATGACGATGGTCATAATTTATATGTGGCGTTTGTAGCTTACGACCCCGATCCGAGTAAAATTCGCGCGGCGCTTCGTGACAGAGATACCCTCTGGCAAGATGATACTGTCGGTTTGGTGATTGATACCTTTAACGATGAACGTACAGGCTATGAGTTTTATGTAAACCCACTGGGCGCTCAAGGTGACCTTCGCATGACGGATACCGATGAATGGGTGTCAGACTTATCGTGGGATGCCATTTGGGACAGTGCCGGTACCATAAACGAGCAAGGTTACGTGGTTGAAATGCGTATTCCGTTTAAAGCGCTGCGATTTGCGCAAAATAAAGATCAATCTACCTGGGGTTTTGCTGTAATGCGAAACTATCAGCGTGATGTGTTGTATCAATTATCAAGCACAGGCTTTGACCGTGATATTAAATGTAGTTTATGTCAGTTTGATAAAATAAGCGGATTTAATAATTTAGCACCGAGTAAAAACCTGCAATTAACGCCAACATTAACCGCACTGAGAAACGATCAAAAAACACAAGTACCTGGTGCGTGGGATAATGGCGATGTAGACACTGAGGTAGGGCTTGATCTTCGTTGGGGGGTTACCAAAGATGCGGTAATTAATGCCACAATAAACCCAGACTTTTCTCAGGTAGAAACCGATTCGTTAGAACTGGATGTAAACACCACATATTCTATTTATTACGCAGAAAAACGCCCGTTTTTCTTAGATGGCGCATCTTACTTTAAAAGTAACTTATTTGAACTCCTTTACACCCGTACCATAGCTGAGCCAAATATTGGCGCCAAGCTCACTGGTAAAACCGACAGCCACAGTTATGCGCTAATGTTTGCAGATGACGATAACAGTAATATTTTATTGCCAACTAACCAAGGCTCGGGCTTTGCCAACTTAAATGATAAAACCAAAGCGGCGGTGGCACGTTATCAATATGATATTGGCCAACAAGGTACTATTGGTGTCACTTCTACACATCGCGAAAGTAGCGACTACCATAATACGGTGCTATCGGTTGATGGCAGCTATTGGTTTAATCAGTCAGATACGCTTAATTATCAAATCGCGAATGCTGATACCAATAACTCGCCGTTTTTAGTTGATAACTACAATTTAGCAGACTCTCAGTCGGATATGGCGTATGCATTAAAGCTGACACGCGATAAGCGTGATTATAAGCTTTACGCGACCTATGACAATATTGGTGAGGATTACCGGACCGATTTAGGTTATCAAGAAAAGGTAGACTATGAAAAAGTAGGTTTTGGTGGCGGACAAACTTGGTATGGTGATGAACATGACATGCTAACAACCTGGTCATACACCGCCGATTGGGATAAAACCTGGGCGCAAAATGGCGAGTTACTTGAAGAAGAATACGAAGGTTATATGACCTTTCAAGGTCAAAAGCAGTCTGTATTTGAGCTGGGTTTGTTAAATCGCTATGAAAATTATAACGGCAAGTTTTATAACCAAAATATTGGTTATTTTTATACGGCTTTTAGACCGTCAAAAGATCTGAGATTATCGTTATATGCCGAATATGCAAGCCGTATAGATTATACTAATGAGCAGCTAGGCGATGTTTTAACCACACAATCGCAGGCTGTTTGGGATATTAATAACCATTGGCAGGTCGATGTTAGGCATAATTATAGCCATTTAGATGATTACCAAGGGCGACGTGTTTTTACCGCAAACCTTATTGATTTTAGGCTTTATTATAAGTTTAGTATGCGCGCTATGCTTAAGCTGATTTTACAGTTTGAAGATATAGACAGAAATGAGGATGCTTACTTTTATCAGGTTAGCGAAATCAACAAAGATTACGGTAGTCAGCTGGTGTACTCATACAAAATTAACGCACAAACCTTATTTTACTTAGGGTATTCAGATAAAGGTTATCAGGATGACTCGTTAAAAAGCATTGAGCGAGACCAACGTACTTTCTTTACTAAAGTCAGTTATGCGTGGCAGTTATAACGCTATAAATAATATAAAAGTAAGATTTTGCTAGGCAATAAAAAAACACGCTACTGGGTAGCGTGTTTTTTGTTTTACTAAATGGTAAACCTAACTATTACAAGTCAAATGTACGTGAGATAGCAAGTACAATTCGCTCATCTGCGTAATCGTAATCTAGGCTGGTATTCTCAGCAGCCACTTCAATGCCAAACCCTTCATAGCTCGTTTGGTATGCTAAGCGGTAGTGATAATACGATTTGTCGCCCTTAGCTTCATCCCATTGGAACTTATTGCCATCGAGTGAGTTTGAAATATCAAAGCTGGCACGAATCGCATGATTTGGCGCAAGCTCGTAAGTGTGCGCAATCATAGAAATCACATGGCCAGTATCGTAGCCAAAGTAATCCCAGCTGTACCAAAAGTTAAGCTCTGTTTGGCCGTAGTCACTGGCGTAACCAAATTTAGTATACGCTTCTGCGTAGTTACCATCGCTGTTATTACCTTGGTAAGTGTAATAAGCAATACCGTAATCCAGGCTTACTTGTTCGTTTAACTGAATGTATCGGCCTACGTAAGCATCTAGTTCAAAGTCGGTGTCATCACCAAAATCTACGTTTGATGCCCATACACCGGCATAAACACCGTTATCATAAGCGTAGTCAAGGCTTGCTTGTAGTGCCGGATCGTTATCTGTTTGTGATACACCATTAAAGGTGTAATCAGATGCAGCCGTAATCGTTGTTGACCAGTTAGCCGCTGCCGTTGTTGATAAAACGGTGAACGGTAAAGCGATAAAAAGTTGTTTTAATTTATTGTTCATGTGTTTTCCTAGCTGATAGTTTCTATTTTTGTGTAATCAATTTTATTCGCTTTAGGCGATCCTTCGATATTGCTGACCGTTTTAAGTTTGCTGTAGGCAATAAAACCAAGGCAAATAAAGAATAACCCTATAACTAAAGCACCAACCCATTGAATTTGCAAAAACTCAAGCTTAAATAGCAATGTTAGTAGCGACAAAGCGACAACGTTCATGGCAATATATTTAAATTTACCAAAGCGTTTTACGGTTAGGTTTAAATTATCTGTGTATAAACGGATCAGTGAATCGAGCGAGTTAATAACAAATACGATACCTACAAACACCATAGCAAAGTTTTTGATTCCCTCGGTTGGAATACCGGCTTCATGGTAGTGATATAAAACACTAAACCAGATAGCGATTGGAATCGATGGGAAAATCAGCATAGCACCAAGGACTTGATAGGTTTTTAAACCGCCCACAAAACGCGATGTAAATTGACCAATCATAATGCTCCACGCAAACCACCAAAATAAGTAAAACTCATGGTAATCATTCAGTGGTAATACAAACTCATTGATGTTGGCAAAGTAATTACCAATTAATCCGATGTTTTTAGTAAATGCAGAGAGTTCACTGTCGCCAAATAAGAAGGCATCAGCCCACATAAAGCCAATTAGGGCGATAAACAACCAAGTAGTTGCAATACTTAAAAAGCGTACATATTTAATATCGGTACTTGAATACACCGCAAAGCAAATAGCGGCAAGCACGATTAAGTAAAACGCAGGAATAACATTTGAGCCATCACCGAGTTCAGGTAAATACCACGGCAAGTTACTCAGTAATAAGTAAGCGGTAAACGCACAAGTACCAATAATGACCACGTTGTTTAAAAACTTAACCCATGGAATTTCAAAAAACTTCACTTTGGGTTCTATTACACAGAAATAAAAGCACGTAAGAAAATAAAATCCCCAAATTAAAAATCCCCAATAACCAAACTCAATTGAGAGAGGATTGGCAAATGCATATTCTGGGCTTGCTTTTATGTCTGCATAACCGGCAAATTCGGTTAAAGGAAACATAATGAGGCCAACGTCTAGGCCCGAGGTAAACAGGATTGCTATAAAGGTGAATGTTCTCACTGGTGTGACGCCTACTACGCGTACATTGCCCCATTTAATTAAAATAGCAACAATCGCAAGTAAGGTGAAAATAATGCCAGCATTAAGCCAAATAGTCATTATCGCCCTCCCAGAATGAATAAAAGTAACACATATATACTCCGTTTTTTATTGTGCTTGCATTAACACAGGCATAACCTATTTATGCTTGTGAGCCACTGCAAGGCGCATAAAGGCACTCCTTAAAGCATTTTGCTTAAAAGAGTGGCCTTTATGGCAGGCTAAATTAAAGGGTTTTATTTCGTTGTGTAGTTTGCCAATCAGTGGCATTCACAACATCAACTCCTGTGAGAGCTAAGGGGTTATTACCTAAAATAATATCAGCGGCTTTTTCGGCCACCATAATGGTTGGTGCATTTAAATTACCGTTAGGTATGGTTGGAAAAATTGACGAATCAACCACACGTAAGCTTTGTATGCCATGCACTTGAGTGTTTGAGTTAACCACCGCCATGTCGTCTTCACCCATTTTGCAAGAGCAAGAAGGGTGGTAAGCACTTTCTACTGCTTGGCGAACAAAGGCATCAATTTGCTCATCAGTTTGAACTTGTTGCCCTGGTTGAATTTCTTCACCACGGAAGTCGTCAAAGGCAGGTTGTTCAATAATTTCACGCGTTAAACGTACGCACGCTCTAAAGCCTTCAATATCATCTTGATGCTCTAGGTAGTTAAATACAATTTTAGGTGGCTGTGTTGGATCAGCTGATGCAATAGTGACACTGCCTCGGCTCTTAGGCTTGTTATGACCTACATGCACTTGAAAACCATGCCCTGCAAAAGCACTGCGTCCATCGTAACGCATTGCTGCCGGTAAAAAGTGATACTGAATATCTGGCCATTCAACACCTGGCTTTGAGCGAATAAAGGCACATGATTCAAAATGATTAGTTGAGCCTAAGCCTTTGCGAGTTAGTAGCCATTTTGCACCAATCAAGCCTTTAGAAAACAAACCTAATTTACCGTTTAAGGTGATCGGTTGATTACATTTATATTGAAAGTAAAACTCGAGATGATCTTGCAAGTTTTGACCTACACCTGGTAAGTGATGCTTTACTTCAACACCTGCATTTTCAAGAGTTTGTGTATCGCCAATACCTGAAAGTTGCAGTAGGTGTGGCGAACCAATAGAGCCCGCACTTAAAATAACCTCTTTACTTGCTTGCGCTGTTTTAACTGCGCCATTGAGTTTGTATTCAACACCGGTTGCTTTTTTACCGTCTAAAATAACGCGCTGCGCAAGTGCACCGGTTACAATTGTTAGGTTACTGCGATGTTTAATCGGATCTAAATATTCACGAGAGGCTGAGCTGCGCACACCGTTTTTAACGGTCATGTGCATAGGGCCAAAGCCTTCTTGTTGAGCACTATTATAATCAGCTGTAGTGGCATAACCCGCTTGAGCACCAGCATCAATAAAGGCGCTATACAAAGGGTTTTCCATGTTATTACCATTATTAACGCCAAGGGGACCTTTTCCACCACGATGGCTGTTTTCACCTAGATAAAAGCTTTCTGCTTTTTTAAAATACGGTAAACAGGCTTGATAATCCCAGCCATTAGCGCCATGTTGCTGCCATTCATCAAAATCTTTCGCATGACCACGTACATACACCATGCCATTAATAGATGATGAGCCGCCAAGCACTTTACCGCGTGGGCAGTGCATTTCACGGTTATCTAAGTACTTTTCTGGCTGCGTATGAAATTGCCACGCATACTTATCGGTATTCATTGGAATAGACAGAGCAGTGGGCATTTTAATAAAGATGCTTTTATCGCTGCCGCCGGTTTCAAGTAACAATACCTTGTTACTTGAATCTTCAGACAAGCGATTTGCTAACACACAGCCTGCCGAGCCTGCGCCTACAATAATATAATCAAAAGAGTGGTTCATAATGATTCCTTAAAATGGGCTTTCTATGTCAGCCATACCAACATAAACAGACTTAGTTTGCGTGTAATGATCAAGTGTTTCTATACCATTTTCACGACCAATACCCGATTGCTTATAGCCACCCACTGGCATTTCTGCTGGCGAGTTACCGTAAGCATTAATCCAACAAATACCGGCTTGAAGTTGATGAATTACGCGATGAGCGCGTTTAATATCGCTGGTGAAAACGCCTGCAGCTAAACCTAAGTGAGTGCCGTTAGCACGTGCAATTACATCATCTTCATCATCAAATACTAAAACGCTCATTACTGGGCCAAAAATTTCTTCTTTAACGATGGTCATTTCATCGTTGCAATCAACAAATACTGTCGGCGCTACAAAATAGCCATCTGGTGCAGATGCTGGAGAAAGCATTGAACCACCCGTTAATAATGTTGCACCTTCTTTAAGGCCTTTGTCGATGTAACTCATCACTAAATCTTGATGCTTCTTAGAAATAAGCGCGCCAAAGTTAGTATTTAAGTCTTGCGGGTCACCGGCAATAATATTGTTTTCGGTACGTGTTTTAAGTTCATCAATAAATTGTTGATACACATTTTTGTGAACATAAATACGAGTGCAGTTTGTACAAATTTCACCTTGGGTATAAAAGTTACCTAGCATGGCAGCACTTACTGCTTGCTCAATGTTGGCGTCATCAAATACTAATAATGGCGATTTACCACCAAGCTCCATAGTCACATCTTTTAATGTGCCTGCAGCACTGGCGACTACTTTTTTACCGGTACCTACTTCACCGGTAAACGATACTTTATCAATATCTTGATGTGCAGTAAGCCATTGACCCACTTCGCCCGCGCCTTGAACTACATTAAATACGCCAGCAGGGACGCCTGCTTCAATAAACACCTCGGCTAATTTAATTGCACCAAGCGGCGTTTCTTCAGACGGCTTAAAAATAAATGCATTACCCGCTGCAAGGGCAGGGCCTGACTTCCAACACGCAATTTGCAATGGGTAGTTCCATGCACCAATACCGGCGCAAATACCTAAAGGCTCTTTGCGTGTGTAGTAAAAGTCATCGCCAACCATTTGTTGTTGACCAACTTGTGCAGGGGCAAGGCCTGCAAAATATTCAATTACATCTGCGCCTGTTTCAACATCTACGCAGTTAGCTTCTTGCATTGGTTTACCGGTATCAAGCACTTCAACCAGGGCAAGCTCATCATTGCGCTCGCGTAAAATAGCAACGGCGTTTAGTAAAATACGGCTGCGCTCAATAGGGGTCATCGCGGACCAAACTTTAAAGCCTTGTTTTGCACTTTCTATCGCTGCGCTTTGAACATGCTGGTCAGCGATTTCAACGGCATAAATTACCTGGCCGGTTGCAGGATTTACTACATCAAATGTTTCGCCGCTTTTATTTGCAAGGAATTGGCCGTTGATAAAGTTTTGATAGATAGGTGTAGTCACGTTAGGCTCCATATTGCTTGATAAGTGAATGCACGTAGTTTTTAGCTAGTGATTCACTGTGTTTAAACTGATTTTCGTCTGATTGGCTTAATACGGCACGTAGCCATAAACCATCGATCATTGCTGCGGTTAATTCAGCCGCGAGGGTTGCTTGCGATAAAGGCATTAATTGCTTAAATGAAACGGTTAAATTGCTTTGCAAGCGTTTGCTGTTTACATTTTGTAAACGATGAAGTTCCTTATCGTGCATTGATTGCGCCCAAAAACTTAACCACGTCCGAGTGGTGTCTTTTCGTTGTTGTACTAGCGCAAAGTTTGATTCAACAATAAACATTAACCTTTGAGTTGCTGTGGTATTTTCATCAACCTTACTAATTAAGTCGTTTTTCAAGTTCGAGAGTAAGTAACGCACAGTTGCTTCAATTAGCCCCTGTTTCCCACCAAAGTAATGACTAATGATACCCGATGACATTCCTGCATTTTTGCTAATACTATTAATTGTGGTTGCTTGTAACCCTTTTTGAGCAACTGACTCTATTGTTGCGTCAATTAGCTGCTGACGCCTTACAGTTTCCATTCCAACTTTAGGCATAATTTTTATTAATTGATCGTTCAATAAAGATAAGCTTAAGGTAATAGCTCTAACAATTCAAGGTTCGTGCAAATGGTGAGTGTCTGAAATGTGGATAAATAATTAATAAAATAAGTCTAAAATGAAGTTATATTAACAAGCTGGATTTTTATTAAATATCATTTAATAACAATTTGTTACGTGTGTTTTTTTGATTGCTTTTTTCGGTGTATTTTTTTGTTTACATAATTGTTGAAACTTTTAGTGATTTATTTATTAGTGTGATAACTATTAGAGTACTAATTGTATTTTTTGTGAGCAGGTTACTTTAAAAAGCGGTAAGGCGAGTTTGTGGGAAGATCCAAGAAAAAAGATTTAGGAAGTGAAATATGAGATTAATTTACAGAAATGTTAACTAAGTGAAGAGATAAATAAAGACGCTGTTTAGGTTTCAACAACGCCTTTAAAGAGCAAAGGATAACGTCTCAAACGGTTGCCAATATAATCATCAGCCATAATTTGGTCGCAAATTTCATCAATGTTATCGGTCGCTTCAAATACCCAATCAAAGCGTTCTATTGCAAGTAAAAAACCGCGCTTTAAATGCGTTTGTGCCCGGTAATAAGCAAGGTTGTTTTTGATGAGTTGCAGTTTTTCAGGTTCTGCTTTTAATTGCGCAATAACTTGGTTAATAAACTGCAAATTGCGCGAACTGGTTGGTCTGTTTCTTCTATTTGTTGATCGCATCACTCTTCATTAGCTATGTTGTAAAGTTTTTTCAAAAAGTCGTCTTTGTGTTTGTCATGTTCATAATCAAGGTGATAAGTATTATGAAACCCAAAGCGAAGTAAAACACCACTGCCTTGTAAATAGACGGTATAGCCATCTATATCAGAATATGCAGTGATCCCTTGATAAAATTTACCTTCTTCTGTGACTTCTCCGCGTTGTTGAATGCGTTCGTAAACCGCTAGAATCTGTTTATTGTCGATTTCATTTTTCATTGTTTGTCCCTTTTATTTAATCACTCATACGCTATAGAAGTGAGGGTCGATCATCATAAAAACAATAGTCTAAAAAGTATGATATTGCTTTGTTATTTTTCATTTATAAATTATGCTCAAAGTTCACTTTTTGTTGAGCTTTTACCATGATAGACAAGGCGTTACTTTTAAAAACTCGTGAATTATCCGACCAACTCATTGCATTGCAAACACCCATTAGAATACTCGATGCAATAAATTGGGATAAACAAATTAAAGAGGAATTTTTTAGACAAAAATGTCAAAAAAATCCACTTATTGATCGTGCTTATTATCAACAGCGCGATTTAGGATTTGTTCCTAGCGAGTTGCGCCAAGCATTTTCAACACTGCACCGCAATATCATTAACCAGTTGGGGCAATTAAACCCAATTACACAATATATGGGTAAAATGTGTACCGAATATAAAACGGTTCTGAGCATGCTTGAATACCGCGGTACGCCAGAGTTTCATGACTTATCAGTGGAGCTATTTGGTCATCCTAAAGATTTGTTTCATGCTGGTGAGCCATCGCTATCAGAACTGGCTAATATGCTCGAACAGCCTTTAAAAAATTTACTTGCAGCGGATATTTTGCCTGAAGATCCTAAAAATATTGATGCCAGCGACGCGGTGCGGATTTTATCTGAACAGGTCAATGCCAGCATGCCGGGAATAAACGTAGAAGTGATGCTAAGTGATGGTATTGTCAGCGATGCGGCAGCAGGTGCTAATAATATTAAGCTCAATCAAGATGTTAAGTTTTCTCAGCGCGAATTAGATATTTTAGAAGTGCACGAGGGCTGGATCCATGTAGGCACCACTCAAAATGGCTTAGCGCAACCTTATTTAACTTGCTTGAGTAAAGGCACACCAAGCTCTACGGTTACCCAAGAGGGGCTTGCAGTACTGACGGAAATTATTACTCTTAAATCAACACCACGTCGTTTATCAAAATTAGTAAACCGTATTCAAGCGGTGACGAAAGTGATTGATGGTGCTGAGTTTATCGATATTTACCGAGATTACGTTGCTCAAGGTTTATCAAAAGACGACAGCTATACTCTTGCACAGCGCGTTTTTAGAGGCAGTACCGCAACCGGCTTACCCTTTACCAAAGATATTGCTTACATAAAAGGCTTTGTTTTAGTTTACAACTTAATTAGGGTGGCGATACAGCTTGGTCGAATTGATCAGTTGCCATTATTGCTGGTGGGTAAAATATCAATTGATGACTTTAGATTAATATCGCAATTGCATGACTTAGGTGTCATTGAAAATCCGCAATTTGTGCCGCCTCATTTTAAAGATTTAAGAGGCCTTGCTACGTGGCTCAGCTTTGGTCGATTTATTGGCGATTTGTCATTCGAACAATTAGAAAACGATTATAAGCCGTTGTTTTTATAATTTTAAAAAGGAAGCGCAGATTCCTTCTTTAGTAAAAAAACGCAGTGGGAATAAGCAACTGCGTTTAATTTTACATACATAAGCCTGCATGCCCATAAGAGGGCAATTGATTGTTGTCATTTTTATTTATCGTTTTATCGATACATAAAATTGTTTTAAGCCGTTCATTAGGCACAAAAAAAGCCCAAAAGTGGGCTTTTTTAAATACAACACGCTTTGGTTATCGTGCGTTGGTGCTTTCAAATATTTTGTCTGCAGAGGCAGCGACAAAACCGGTGTAAATTTCACCATCAGGTTTTGGATAACGAATAGCAAACTCATAAAAACAGCTAGGAATGCGCATATCGCCATCGCTAAAAGTTACGGCGCATTCATCCGCTAATGTTGATGATTGCTCTAATAGCACCTCTGGCGAGCCTTTTATTTCGCCTCCTGAGGTATTCAGTGCAAAACCAGCATCTTTAAGAGCTTGGTTTACATCATGGATGTTATCAAACTTAGCTAAGGTGTTAATGTTCACAGTAAAGTGATTAGCACGGTAACCCCACGCAGACATCCACGCCGCATATTCGCTCTCTGCTAATAGCTTTTTGTAAGTATCAGTGCTTACTTGCCAATGTGTACCTGAATATAAAAAGTTATCGGCAGTCACTGCACTTTCGTCAATTTGTGCAACCATATCAGTAACAATTGCTTGAAGCTCAGGTGAACATTTTTCAACTAATAACTCAGAAATAAACACTTTAGGTTGCGTTGGATCGCTGTGCTCGTAATGCTTAGCGTAGAGTTTTTTTGCCTCAAAATGGTACTCACCACATTCTTTGTAGCCAATGGCTAAAAAGTGCGCAGCTAGTTTTTCAAGGCCTACTTTTTCAATATTAAAAGTACGCAGCGCAATATGATCGTTGATTATGTCGTCTTTTTGCGTTGAGCCTAATAGGTCATGAATTTTGTCAGCCGATGGCGTTACGCTTAGGTAGTTTTGCCACAGATTATCAAATAATGTGTTTACATCAGTATGCATGGTAAATCCTTAAATCTATTTAAATTGTTATTCAATTATTAAGCCCGGCGCGAGGGTTTGCGGTAAGTTAACTTTTTCTGACTCTACAGAGGCCACTGGGTATGCGCAGTAATCTGCAGCGTAGTATGCACTGGCTCTGTGGTTGCCACTGGCACCTATACCACCAAATGGCGCTGCGCTTGATGCGCCTGTAATAGGGCGGTTCCAGTTAACAATGCCGGCACGAATACGTTTTAAAAAGTGACTGTAATCATCTTCGCTATCAGCAAGTAAACCAGCAGATAAACCAAAGCTGGTGTTGTTTGCTTCTGTTATAGCGCTATTGAAATCAGTGTAACGATATACTTTTATAAGCGGGCCAAAGTGTTCTTCATCGGCAATTTCGCTTATATTAGTGACATCAATAATGCCTGGGCTTACAAACCCAGTGCCTGATTTTAACTGTTTAAGCTCAACAAGAATCTCAGCACCTTGTTTAACTAGCTCAGCTTGCGCTGCCACCATGCCTAATGCGGCTTTTTCACTGATCATGGCACCCATAAAAGGTTGCTCGTCCGCAAAGCTATCGTCTACTAAGATATTTTTGGTGGCGCTGATCAGCTTTTCTAAAATAGCATCGCCATTGGGCGACTTTTCAATAAATAAACGGCGTGCACAAGTACAGCGTTGACCAGAGGTGATAAAACCCGATTGAATAATATCGTGCACGGCGGCGCTAACATCAGCAACATCTTTAACCACTAGCGGGTTATTACCGCCCATTTCAAGCGCTAAAATTTTACCTGGGTGGCCAGCAAATTGTTTATGTAATAAATGACCTGTGTTTGAACTACCAGTAAAAAATAGGCCATCTATATCTTGATGTGAGGCCAGCGCTTTACCTGTTTCTAACTCACCTTGAACAAGGTTTATAACCCCAGCAGGTAAGCCTGCTTTTAACCATAGTTCTAAGGTAAACTGCGCTACATGAGGAGTTAATTCTGATGGTTTAAATACCACGGTATTACCGGCTAATATGGCTGGTACAATATGGCCGTTTGGTAAATGCCCAGGGAAATTATACGGACCAAAAATAGCGACCACACCGTGAGGTTTGTGGCGAATAAAGGCTTTTGCACCAGGCATTGGGTTTTCGGTTGTACCAGTACGTTCATTGTAAGCACGTATCGCAATGGCCACTTTGCCTGTCATCGCGCCCACTTCTGTGCGTGTTTCCCATAGCGGTTTACCTGTTTCACGAGCAATAATAGTGGCAAACTCTTCGCTGTGTTCTTTTAGTTGGGCTACGAAGTTTTCTAAAATAGTAATACGTTGCTCAATTGGCATGTCTGCCCATTGAACTTGCGCGGCTCTTGCCGCTTTTATGGCACTGTCAACTTGCTCTGCGTTGGCGCCATTACCTTGCCATACAATTTCACCATTACTTGGGTTAATAGAATCAAACGCAGGGCCTTTGCCTGCAAGCCATTGATTATTAATTAGTTGTGTGTTCATAAATAATGTTACAGGCGGAAAAATCGCGCTGCATCTCCTTGTTTTAAATGAAGTGCATCAGCTACTTCTTGGCTGATAATTAAGGTGTGCTTTGCCTGATTGTAATGAGCATGTTTAGTAAATGTGGCTCTGAAATCGCTAACCCCTTGATTACAAATAGCAAGGGTGTCTGAGCTTTGCTCATTGATATGTTCAAGCTCGCCAATAGTAATAGGGCATACCTGTGAATCACGAATACTGCGAATATTACCGAGCTTTGCTTCTACTGTGGGGCCTGCGTCAAATAAATCAACATATCCGCGGTGTTCAAAACCTTCTTTTTCAAGCAGTTTAAGTGCTGGTTTGGTTTTATCATGCACATGGCCAATCACCGCTTGTGCTTTTTTGCTCAGTAAATTCACATAGATAGGATATTTAGGCATGAGTTCGCTAATAAACACTTTATCGCCTAACCCCACTAAATGGTCGGCTTGTGGGAATTCAATGCTAAAAAAGTGTTCCTGCAACCATTGCCAAAAAGGCGAGTGACCGTCTTCATCGCTAACACCACGCATTTCAGCAATTACTGTGTCGGCAAAGCGCTCGCTGTGTTGCGCCATAAATAAAAAACGTGAACGTGATAAAAAACGTCCCGTCAGGCCTTTTCTACTGTCTTCACGTAAAAATAAAGTACATATTTCTGAGCAGCCAGTGTAGTCATTACACATACTCAAAATATCTACGGTATTGTAAACGTTTAAAGTGGGTGAATGGTGAACGGTTTTACCTAGATGATAATGATACAAAGGTACAGATAACCCGACGGCCGCTTCTATGGCGGTAGTACCAATTACCTTGCCGGTTTCACTGTCTTCTAAAACAAATAGATAGCTTTCGTCGATGGGCTTATCTACGTTTTTAGTAAAACTGTTTTGCGCACGATCAATTTTTTCTTGTAGTTGCCCATCATCGACAGGTAAAGAGGTAAAGCCATGGCCAGACTCAATAGCAATCTCTTTAAGTGCTGCAAAATCATTGACAGTAATAGGACGTAATACTTGCATTAACTACTTGCTCCAACAACATATAAAATCCTGAGGTAAACGTGTGTTTGCCTCAGGACTTAGTTATGTTTTACTTAGTTATTAACCGTTTACTACATCGCTAACTGCTTTTTCAAAGCGAGCTAAGCCTTCTTTAATGTCCTCAAATGGGATCACTAATGAAGGTGTAAAACGAATAACGTTCATACCGGCTACTAAGTTCATTAAGCCGTTATTTGCACTTGCTACTAAAAAGTCACGAGCACGGCCTTCAAATTTCTCATTTAATACCGCACCGATTAGTAAGCCTTTACCACGGACTTCGCTAAATACATGGTATTTTTCATTAATTGCATTTAAGCCATCACGGAACATTTGTTCACGCTCTTTTACGCCATCTAATACAGCAGGCGTATTAACGGTATCAAATGCCGCTTCTGCAACAGCACAAGCCAACGGGTTACCACCATATGTAGAACCATGCGTGCCTACTTTTAGGTGTGCTGCAATTTCAGTGGTGGTGATCATAGCGCCAATTGGAAAACCGCCACCTAAGGCTTTAGCCGTCGTTAAGATATCAGGAATAACATCTAAGCCTTCGTATGCGTATAAGTGACCTGTACGGCCAACGCCGGTTTGCACTTCATCAAAAATAAGTAGTGCGTTGTGTTTAGTGCACAGTTCACGTACTTTTTGTGCAAATTCATTAGTTGGTGGCACAATGCCGCCTTCACCTTGTAATGGCTCCATCATTACCGCACAGGTATCATCACCAATTAAGGCTTCAAAAGCGGCAATATCATTGTAGTCACAATGAACAATATCAGCAGGTTTTGGACCAAAACCGTCAGAATAAGCAGCTTGGCCACCCACTGTTACAGTGAAAAATGTACGACCATGAAAACCTTTATTGAAAGCAATAATTTTAGTTTTTTCAGCACCAAATTTATCTAGTGCAAAGCGACGTGCTAATTTTAATGCTGCTTCGTTTGCTTCAGCCCCTGAGTTTGCAAAGTAAACTTTTTCAGCAAACGTGGCATCAACCATTTTTTTAGCTAGACGAAGAGCTGGCTCATTGGTCATTACATTTGATAAGTGCCAAATTTTTTCGCCTTGCTCTTTAAGTGCACCGACTAATGCAGGATGGCAATGCCCTAAACAATTAACTGCAATACCACCGGCAAAATCGATAAATTCGTTATTGTTCTGATCCCACACACGTGAGCCTTCACCGCGAACAGGAACAACAGCTGAAGGGTTGTAATTAGGGACCATTACGTCGTTAAATAAATCTCTGGTTACTTGCATTTTTACACCTAAATTATTCACATAAAAAAATACGTTGCTGAAAAAAAAACGATAAGGTCAGGATGATTCAGCAATACAATGTGTTTTACTTATTAAAAATGTCATTATCAAAGGTTATGAATGAAATTTGCAGTACTATTTTGTGAAAAATGATTAGAATAATAGTCAAATTAACGAATTTAATTAGCATTATGATAACTCCCCAAGATGAAAAACTACTCTCAGTATTAAAAACGAACGCCCGCGCTAGTATTTCTGATCTTGCAAGGCATTTGAGTTTATCTCGTTCAACGGTGCAAAGCCGAATGCTAAAATTAGAGCAAAGTGGGATCATTAAGGGTTATAGCGTTGACTTTGGAGATGACTTTTTAAATAGCTTGGTCTCTGCGCATGTTTCAATAAAAGTAAAACAGAAGCTAACAACAAAAACTAATATTGAATTAAAGCAAATTGATGCGATTTCTCAGTTGTATGCAATTAGTGGAGAGTTTGATTTAATTGCTATTGTAGAAGCACAGAACCTTGAGCAGTTAAGCCACTTGCTGGATGATATTGGTAACTTAGATGGGGTAGAGCGTACCCGTTCATCGGTTATTTTAGAGACTAAATTTAAGCGTTAATTCGATTTATTTAGTACATTCAGTGAGCATTAATTATTTGCATTTAAGCTAACTTGATTGTAGTCTACTTGATATTAGGAACAAGGAATGTTTTTAACCAAATCAATAGGCTTATTGCCCTGCATTTGTTGCAATCTTCCAGTACTTAATAAATCTTATCAATACAGTTATTAATCTTATTAGCATTGGCTAATAAGGTGTGAGTGAAATAGGACGTTTTTGGCACCACTGGGCTAAGACTTTACAAGGAAATGTTATGAAATACACAACAATGGCTGCTGTGGCATTATTAATAGGTGGCTCATATTTAAGTGCAAAAGCGACTTTATTTGACCCTGCACAGAGCATAACGGTTGAAACTTACAGCGATATATTCTTCAAATTAGAATCCTCTCCTGTCAGCATTAATGAAATTATTACCGGGGCGAGTCAATTTGCCGATAGCTTGTGT
This sequence comes from Pseudoalteromonas sp. 23_GOM-1509m, assembly GCF_000518425.1. NCBI lineage: Bacteria > Pseudomonadati > Pseudomonadota > Gammaproteobacteria > Alteromonadales > Pseudoalteromonadaceae > Pseudoalteromonas > Pseudoalteromonas sp. 23_GOM-1509m. The sequence goes on along the minus strand of NZ_KI912436.1, from coordinate 61,728 downwards.
GATGAAAGCATCTACCAAGAAGTAATTGGCGAATCGGTAAACTCATGCAAGCAAAAATTCAAACAATCTCAAGCACAATGTGCTGAGTTTATAATAAAAAATAACGAGCCTATGTACACTGATAAAGTGGCAATAACACAGCTCTCTGAGAAGTTTATTAATTGCATGACCAATAGCTAAAATAGCGCTTACAGTTCTTAATTTATTAAAAATGCGGCTCCTAAACTGGATGAGCATTGATGCTTTAATTTTATTTAGCATATTCCACTGCGTGGTCTATGCTAAATTTTATTAATGCTCAAACGCCCAGTTTGCTTTAGGGAGTACAATGCAAGAAAATTTACTGAATTCAGTCATCAAAATAACAAAAAATAGAGATGTAGATTCTCTTGAATATAGTTTGATATCGACCATCCAAGAATTTATAGGCTGTAAAGAAGTCTCAGTTTATAAAGATATAGAAGTTCAAGGCCAACTGACTATTGAGCAAAGTCTTTGCTTAAAAGTCACGGGTGAAAAGCAATTCGAGTGGGTACAACGACAAATTGTTGCACAGCCTGAGGATGAACTTCTATCGTGTTTACGTTCTGCCTGTATTATTACTGTTCAGTCTGCCGATGGAATTGAACGCCGTTGGCTCCCCATTACCCGCCAAGAAAAAACAGTTGCTGCCATTTCTGTGGTTTCAAAAAGTTTAGATAGTTCGGCTCAAGTGATGCTAAATGCTTTTTGCCGCATATTTGAAAACTATTTAGTAATACTCCATGAAAACGAAAGAGATAAATTAACGGGGCTGTTAAATAGACAGACCTTTGAGAAAAAAATAAAACAGCTAATTGAAAAACAAGTATTAAAAATGCACGGCTCATCCCGAGATAAGGATAAAAGGCAACAAAAGCAGGCATCAACATCTTGGCTGGCTATTTTAGATATTGATCATTTTAAAAATATAAATGATCAATACGGTCATATCTGTGGAGATGAAGTGTTACTCGTATTAGCGCAAAAAATGCGTCACTTTTTTCGCTCAACAGATTTAATTTTTCGTTTTGGTGGGGAAGAATTCGTGATTGTTTTTGAGCCCACAAATGCTGACTCAATCAGTAATAAAATGGCTGAATTTATACAGCTCATTAGAGATACATCGTTTCCTTTTGTTGAAAATATGACGATCAGTGCTGGTTTAGCGCGTATTAGTCCTTATGATTTTCCAATTGCAGTGCTAGAAAGCGCAGATAAAGCGCTTTATTATGCAAAAAATAATGGCCGAGATAAATTTTGTATCTATGAAGATTTACTTGCCGAGAACTTAATCAGTGTACAAGTTAATTCCTCAGAAATAGATTTATTTTAAACTACTGCGGCTGAGGATGGCTTCGCTGCACTTTCACTTTGGTTACTTGGTCGAGCTTTATAAAATAAACATTGCCGCCAATGCCTTTAAACTCCTCATCGGTAAAGGCGATGGTATTGTCATCATAAAAGGTGATTGCCTCTTTTTGGGTTACAATACCTAAGTCAATTTTAAATACATCGCCAGAGAAAAACTTATCGCCTTTAAAGTTTTCAAACAGCCAAATACTGGTTGAATCTAATAGTGCGAGCTTTTTTCTATCTGGGCTAAGTGCTGCGGATGTGATCCAGCAAAGCTTTTCCATGGTGGTGCACGTTTTAAATGAATCTATCAGCTGGGCATCAAAATTCGCTGCATGGTCACCTACTTTGTAAACGTTAGTAATTCCATCGAATGGCTCTGTGCGATTTTTAGTAAACAAGTATAAATGTCGACCAAAAGCCACAAACGCTTCTAAGTCATAATTACGTTGATCAGGTTGTATTGGGCTGCCATCTAATTCTGGGTAGGTAAACTTTATAATTTCAGCTTCTGTTGTATTGGTTTTTATATCTATGGGGTTTTCTATTTTATAAATTGTTAGCCATTTACGTTCATTTTTATTATTACCAAAGTCGCCTAAAAAGAAATGACCAAACTTATTTTGCGTCATATCTTCCCAATCTATATTTTTTGCATTCGTGACGAGTACTTCTTTTGCAATTGAACCATCGTCATTGAGCCTATAAAGCTTAGGCTCGTCGCCACTGTCGTTAATAGCCCAAAGCCGTTTATGTTTATCAAACTCAATGCCTGAAATTTCTTTTAGTTTTGGGTCTACAGAGACTACCTTTTTACTATATAGTGTATAAATTGAACTGCCTACAACAGCCGTAATGATGCTAAAGACGATAACAGAAGTAATAAGGATGCTTTTTTTCAACATTGTATTTAAGTGTTCATCGGGTTGGCTGAGTAGATAGTTATTATCGCTGATGATGTTGTTAAGCTAAAGGTTTTTATAGTTTTAATGTAGTAATAAAAATTAATAAGTATGTGTATAAGGACAAAAGCAAATTAATTAGCTGTTATGGTGTAGTTGGTTTAAAAGTTGCTCAGTTGCAGTGCTTACTTAAAAATCAGTTTTAATGGTTAAAATTGCACCAAACCAGTGCGGTAAAATAAATAACGCACTGTAATAATGCGTAAATAAAGTTTTGATTAACTTTAAAGCTGTTTTTATGTGAATGAATGGATTCCACATCGCCTTTTTAAGCTGTTTGGCCTGTGGCAAAGATGAATAACCCTTATGGTTTAGTTGGAGCCTATTATGTTGAATAAACGCTTTTTTAAAACAAAAAATGAAGCAGAAGTAACCTTTGAATTTTCTCACCCAGATGCAGATGATGTCTGTTTACTTGGAGAATTTAATGATTGGCAGCCGGTGCCAATGAAGCACAACAAAAAGCTTGGCGTATTTAAATGCAAGCAACGTCTTCCCGTTGATAAAGAGTTTCATTTTCGCTATTTAATAAATGGTAAACAGTGGGATAACGATCATCAGGCTGATGGGTATATTGCTAATAATTTTGGTACAGAAAATAGTATAGTAAATACACAACGCATTAATTAAGGTCGCTGAATGGACGCACTATCGCAATTGTTTTATTTGCATGGTATTGGTTACGAATACACTAAGTATACGGGTGAACACGTTATATTTAGCGAAGACACCCGTAAATCTGCTTTGCACTGCTGTGGCGTTGACACACGTGATACGGCGCAAATAACCCAGTTAAATTATCAATTGGATGCGGCTACATGGTTAACACTCGCACCTGCTGTTAGCATAATAGATCAGGCTAGTAATGTGCTAAAGGTGCGTGTTAATGAAGCTGATACGCATCATAAAATTACATTAACTGTGGCAGCATTAAATATAAAGCTGCAATTTGAACACATTGCTCAGTATGCAGCATTAGGTGAGTACTTTGTAAATGGGTGTCGTTATATAGAAATAGCGCTACCACTGACGCATTTACCAACCGGCTATTATGATGCGTTATTAACGATGGGTGAGCAATCAGCAAAAACACAAATTTGGTCGACCCCTGAACAAGCCTACCAAATAGCGGATAAAAAACGCTTTGGCTTATCAATTCAGTTATATACATTAAAAAATAAAGCCGGACTCGGGATTGGCGATTTTAGTGATTTACTTGAGTTGGCAACCTTATGTGCAAAGCAAAATATGGACTATATTTTACTTAACCCATTGCACTTATTGTTTGCAGATAACCCTGAGTGCGCCAGCCCCTACAACCCAAACAATCGTGCCTTACTCAATCCGCTATATATCGCAATTAATTTATCGCCAGACAGCTTTAACAATCCGGATTTAACTAAGTTGTTATCTGCTAATACCTCAAGTAAATTCAGCGACCAAGATGTAGCCTTTATTGATTATAAAACGGTTACTAAGCGTAAATATGCTGCTTTTAAGCTGCTTTTTAAGCATTTTCAACAACAGGGCAGTCAAGCACGGCAAAACGAATTTAGTGCGTTTTGTAAACAGTACAGTGATGTACTGGCTATGTTAGAAACTACAGAACCCACATTTGAATATTACCTCCAATGGCAAGCACACAGCCAACTTACGCAATGCCAACAGCATTGTTTTGAGCAAGGGATGGCTATAGGTTTAATTAATGATTTAGCGGTGGGCTGTGCTAATGAGGGCACTGAATTTAAATATCAGCAGGGATTATTTAGTCAAGATGCAACCCTTGGTGCACCACCAGATCCTTGGGCACCTAACGGCCAAAATTGGGGGCTGCCAGCAATAAACCCGCAGCGCCTTGCTGACAATAACTATCAGTTTTATCGTTCACTTATACGCGCCAATATGGATGCAGTAGGCGGGTTACGAATCGACCATGTAATGGCGATTAGGCGTTTGTGGTGGTGTTTCATAAACAATAATACCGAAGATGGCTGTTATGTGTACTACCCATTTGAGCATTTATTAGCAATTTTAAAAATTGAATCTCATCTTAATCAGGCCATAGTAATAGGCGAAGATTTAGGGGTTGTACCACCGGAGGTAAAAGAGGCACTGGTTGATAGTGGCATTTTCTCAAACAGCTTATTTTATTTTGAAAAACAACAAAATGATGAATTTGTAAATAGCGATGACCTTAGCGATCAATGCCTGCTAATGATAGCCAATCATGATGTACCGCCATTTGTGGGCTGGTGGCAGCATAGCGATTTAAAAATTAAACAGCAGTATGGGCTGATTGATACTGATGAGTATCAGCAGTTAGTTCAGCAGCGAGAGCAAGAGCAACACCGGTTATTACGCTTTTTAAATCCACAAAACACTTCCTTTTCACTTAACACGGATGCTTTTGACGTTTATAGCGCTTTGGCTGTATGTTTAGCTAAATCGCCGTCTCGTTTATTTGCATTACAGCTTGATGATTTAGACAAGCAACACTACCCAGTCAATATTCCTGGCACCGATAAAGAGTATCCTAATTGGCGACGGGTACTCACACATACATGCGACGATATTTTTAAAGATAATGCTGCTCTTTTGGCTGCAATACATTCAATAAGGAATGCGTAAATGGGCAGTACTAAAAATAGGGTATCAACGCAATTCGTTGATTATGACGCACAGGTAAACGCATTAACTGCAGGGCGATTTAAAGACCCGTTTAGTTTTTTAGGCGCGCACAACACCCAAAGTGGCACTGAAATACGCGTGTATTTGCCAGCGGCATTACGCGTCGAACTGTTAATTGATGGTCAAGTTATTAGCGCGTTACGCTATAAACACAGTGATTTATTTATCGCTGAGTTATCAAGCATGCCTAGCAGTGTTTACCAATGCCAGGTTAGTTATGAAAATAGCGATGTTACATTTTATAATGAATACAGCTTCAGCAGTACATTGGATGAACAGGCTATGTACTTGTTTAACGAAGGTAGCCTTGAGCATGCTTATACTCACCTAGGTGCGCAATTTACTACACAACAAGGGGTAGATGGTGTTCGTTTTTGTGTGTGGGCGCCTAATGCCGCCAGTGTATCGGTTATTGGTGAGTTTAATTTTTGGCAAGCGAATCGCCATTTTATGCGATTTCATCCGGCAAGTGGGGTATGGGAATTATTTATCCCCGACTTAAGTGCAGACATGTGCTACAAATTTGCTATTACTACGCTCAGTGGCGAAGTTTTAGATAAAGCCGATCCTTTTGCATTTAAAATGCAGCAAGCACCGGGCACTGCCAGTATATTACAGTACAAACCAGCGCCTATTTTGCTGAGTGAACAAGCGATTATAAATCGCCAAAAGCGTAATCATATTGATGCCGCTATTAGTATTTATGAAGTGCACTTAGGCTCTTGGCAACGCGCTGAGCATAACCGTTACTTAAGCTACACCGAGCTTGCAGATAAGCTTGTAGGCTACGTGATTGAAATGGGGTTCACGCATTTACAACTTATGCCGATCAGTGAATACCCGTTTGATGGCTCTTGGGGTTATCAGCCAGTAGGGCTGTTTGCACCTACGAGCCGCTTTGGTGATTACAACAGCTTTAAATACTTAGTTGAGCAATGTCATAAAGCTAACATAGGCATATTACTTGATTGGGTTCCTGGGCACTTTCCAAGCGACCCACATGGCTTACATTGCTTTGATGGCACCCATTTATACGAACACGCTGATATGCGCCAAGGGTTTCATCCTGATTGGAACACCTATATTTATAATTATGACCGCCCTGAAGTAAAAAGCTTTTTAATTTCTAATGCGATGTATTGGCTTAGCCAATTTGGCATAGACGGACTGCGTGTAGATGCGGTGGCGTCAATGCTTTACCTTGATTACAGTCGTAAAGAAGGACAGTGGGTAGCTAATTGTTATGGCGGTCGAGAAAACTTAGGGGCAATAGAGTGCCTAAAACAAGTGAACTTACGCAGTTATAAAAATAACCCCGGCATTATGATGGTTGCCGAGGAGTCAACGGCTTGGCCTGGGGTCACGCAAAGTGTTGAACACAATGGCTTAGGTTTTGGCTATAAATGGAATATGGGCTGGATGAATGACAGCTTAGATTATATGCAACAAGATCCGTTATTTAGAAAATATCACCATCATAAAATGACATTTTCTATGGTGTATGCATTTAGTGAAAATTACATTTTACCGCTCAGTCATGATGAAGTGGTGCATGGAAAGGGATCACTACTAAACAAAATGCCCGGTGACGATTGGCAGCAGTTTGCAAACTTACGTGCTTATTATGCGTTTATGTGGGCACACCCAGGTAAAAAATTACTGTTTATGGGCGCCGAAATAGCACAGCGTAAAGAGTGGGATCATGACCATTCACTAGACTGGCACTTGCTTGAGCATCAAAGCCATCAAGGGATTCAGCATACGGTTAAACGTCTTAATCAAGTGTATCAAGCGCATCCATCTTTATATGAGCTTGATAGCTGTGCAACGGGCTTTTCATGGATAGATAATAATAACAGCCAGCAGAGTATGTTTAGTTTTATTCGTTATGCTAAAAATGCTGACCACTTTATGGTTATTGTCGCTAACTTTACACCAACGGCTTATCAACACTACACCTTAGGTGTGCCAGCGAAGGGCACATATAAAGTGGTATTAAATACCGATGAGGTCTGCTTTTTTGGCTCAGGTTATCGTGTCACAGAGGATAAAAACCAGCTTATCCATTCAGTCGTTCAGCCAAGTCATGGGTTTGATCACAGTATTACAGTTAATATTGGCGGCTTAACTACACTTTACTTAGAAAAGGTGAATGATGAGTAATTGCTTTGAGGTTACTCAGGGTGCGCCTTTGCCACTGGGTTCGAGTGTACAAAACCAAGGCGTTAACTTTGCCTTGTATGCCCCTAATGCAAGCCAAGCTTTTGTGTGCTTATTTGATAAAAGTGGTCATACAGAAATATTAAAAATAGCCATGAATATCAATGAAGGCGGCGTATGGAGCATTCACATAGCCCCATTAAGCACAGGCGCATTGTATGGCTTTAGGGTTGATGGCGAATACAGCCCAGAAAAAGGCATGTTGTTTAATGAGCATAAATTACTGATTGATCCGTATGCAAAAGACTTGTTTAACGAATTTACTTGGAGCGAACGTCATTACGGGCAAATGCCCATTGGCACTAAAAGCGTGGTTAATAATGCGATAGATATGCCTAAATCAAAAGTGACTGCGCCGGTTGCTTATTCAAATAATAAGCCACAGCATAGTTGGGCCAATACCGTTATTTATGAGTGCCATGTTAAAGGTGCTACCTGTCGCCATCCTGATATCCCTAAAGCGCTACAAGGGACATTTTTAGGTTTGAGTCATCCCAGTTTTATTGAGCATTTAAAAAGTTTAGGGGTAACGGCTATTGAGCTTTTGCCTGTGCATGCTTTTATAAGCGAACAGTTTTTAACCGCTAAAGGACTGCAAAATTACTGGGGCTATAATAGTCTTAATTTTTTTACTCCTCATAAAGACTATTTGGTTAATGACGATATAAACGAATTTAAACAAATGGTGAGTGAGTTACATCGCGCCAATATTGAAGTTATTTTGGATGTGGTATACAACCACACCGCAGAGGGAGGAAATGATGGCCCTATTTCATCTCTGCGAGGGCTCGACAACCTGACATATTATCGCACCATTGAGGGGCAACCCAATGTTTATATTAATGATACAGGGTGTGGCAATACGTTAAATATCGATCACCCTAAAACCTTACAATTGGTACTCGACAGCTTACGTTACTGGGTTGAAGTTATGGGCGTTGATGGCTTTCGATTTGATTTAGCCACCATTTTAGCGCGTTCAAATACGGGCTTTAGTGCGTCTCACACCTTTTTACAAGCAATTGCCCAAGATCCTGTGTTAAATAAAGTTAAACTGATCAGTGAGCCGTGGGATATAGGCCCTGGTGGTTATCAGCTTGGTGCATTTCCTTCACCTTGGCGAGAGTGGAACGATCAATATCGTGATGTGATTAAACGCTTTTGGCAAAGTGAAAAAGGCATTATTAGTGATGTCGCAAAGCGTTTACATGGCTCGTTTGATATTTTTGAACACAGTAACCGAGGCCCGCTAAATAGCATTAACTTTATTACCAGCCATGATGGGTTTACGTTAGCCGACTTAGTCAGTTATGAGCAAAAACATAACCAGGCCAATGGTGAAAACAACCAAGATGGCCATAGCGCTAATTATTCGTTTAACTGCGGGGTTGAGGGATTTACCAGCGACCCAGAAGTAATGAGTTTGCGCTTACAACAACAAAAAAACTTTCTACTCACCTTATTACTCTCCAAAGGCGTGCCAATGATAGCTGCTGGCAGTGAGATGGCGCACTCGCAAGGCGGTAATAATAACGCTTATTGTCAAAATAATCGCACCAGCTGGCTTGCCTGGAAAGACTCACAACTGAATCATTCATTGATTCAGTTTATTGATGATGCGCTAAAAATCAGGCGTGGTCACAGTGCATTTAAACACAGTGTGTTTTTGGATGATATTGATGAGCGCTTCACCGTTAAGTGGTTTACCGAGCAAGGTAAAAAAATGGATGAAACACATTGGCATGAAGATACACGGCAATTTTTAATGTATAGCTTACTTGATAAGCAAAATAAGCATGCGTTATTAATTATTCTTAATGCTAGTAAACAGCCTGTGGTCTGCCAATTACCACAATCGCCCATTATCGCGCCATGGACGTTAGTATTATCAAGTGTAAATAACGCATCATCTGTTATTCAAGAAGATGCAACCGTGAATATTTCAGCACAAAGTAGTTGGGTTTTTAGTGCCAATTTAGAAGGCGATGATTATGACTAAGCAAGACGAGCAAGTGTGTGTAGTAAAAGGCTGGCAAGCAGGCCCAGTGATTGACGAAAGTACTTTAAGTGATGATTTAACACGACACTTTTATTACACCTTAGGGCGTGATGTGGTGGGCGAGTCACAGCTGTATTTGTATCATGCATTAGCACTGACGATCAGAGACCGGTTAGTGGCACGCTGCAGGGAAACCAATCAACAAATAAAACAACAAAAACGCCGTAAAACAGCCTATTTATCGTTAGAGTTTTTAATGGGCAGAGCGCTGGGTAATGCAGTATTAAATCTAGATTTAGAATCACAAGTTACAAAGGCACTGCAAGCTTACTGTACTGAGCTTGAAAGTGTGGAACAAGCTGAGCATGATGCCGGTTTAGGCAATGGCGGCTTAGGGCGACTAGCGGCTTGTTTTTTAGATAGCTGTGCGAGTTTAGCGCTGCCAGTGGTCGGTTATGGTATTCGTTATGAATATGGCATGTTTAATCAGTCAATAAAAGAAGGTAATCAGGTTGAGCAACCAGATAACTGGTTACGAGAAGGTCATCCTTGGGAATTGAGCGCACCGGAGCAAGCTAAACGAGTTAAGTTTTCTGGTTATGTACAAAGCTACACCGATAAATTTGGCCGTGAGCATCGCCAATGGATCAGTTCTCAAGATGTATTAGCAGTGCCTTATGATGTACCTATTCCGGGCTATAAAAATAATATTGTTAATACCCTTAGACTTTGGAAGTCTGAAGCAACGGACGAATTTAATTTAACAGAATTTAATGCCGGAAGTTATTCTGAAGCGGTAGCACAAAAAAATCTCGCTGAGCAAATAACCATGGTGTTGTACCCTAACGACAGCAGTGAAAATGGTAAAGAGCTGAGATTACGTCAACAATACTTTTTATCATCGGCAAGTATTCAAGATGTACTTACACAATGGATTGAACAATACGGTAATGATTTTACTGAATTTGCTCAGCATCATGTGTTTCAGCTTAACGATACCCACCCAAGTATTGCGGTTGCCGAGCTGATGCGAATTTTAGTTGATGACCATGAACTGGATTGGGATCAGGCATGGAATATCACCACCAAAACCATGGCTTACACAAATCATACCTTACTACCAGAGGCATTAGAGAAGTGGTCGGTATCGTTATTTGCTAAATTATTACCGCGTATTTTAGAGATTATTTATGAAATTAATGCCCGCTTTTTAGCCGAGGTGGCCATGCATTGGCCAGGTGATGTGCAAAAACAACGGGATTTATCATTAATTGAAGAAGGGGGCGAGCCGCAAATACGTATGGCCTTTTTAGCCATTGTCGGCAGTTACTCTGTCAATGGTGTGGCAGCGCTACATACGCAGTTATTAACCGCGGGTTTGTTTAAAGATTTTTACGCGCTATGGCCTGATAAATTTAACAACAAAACCAATGGTGTTACTCCACGGCGCTGGCTTGCATACTGCAATCCGAGTTTAAGCCAGATCATTAGCGAAAAAATAGGCAAAGACTGGATAGGTGATTTTGCACAAATTGGCCAATTACGTCGTTACTACGATGACCCGCAGTTTCATATAAAGTGGCAGCAAGCAAAACAGCAAAACAAACAACGCTTAGTTGATTTAGTAAAACAAAGATGTGGCGTAGAGTTTGATATTAACATGCTGTTTGATGTGCAGGTAAAACGTATTCACGAATATAAGCGCCAGTTACTTAACATTTTACACGTTATTCATTTATATGACCGCATACGCCGTGGCGACACACAAGGCATGGTGCCTCGTTGCGTTTTATTAGGTGGTAAAGCAGCACCGGGTTACATGATGGCTAAAAAAATCATTAAACTCATTAATAATGTTGCTGAGGTGATCAATAAAGACCCACAGGTATCTGCTTTTCTAAGAGTCGCGTTTTTACCTAATTATAATGTAACCGCCATGGAAACCATTTGCCCTGCAACGGACTTATCGGAGCAAATATCAACCGCTGGCAAAGAGGCCTCAGGTACCGGCAACATGAAGTTTATGATGAATGGCGCGCTAACAATAGGCACCCTAGATGGCGCTAATATCGAAATACGTGACGCTGTTGGGGCTGAGAACTTTTTCTTATTTGGCGCACAAGCTGAGCACATTGACGACATAAAAGCGCATTATAACCCCAGTGAAATAATTGCGAATAACCCTGATTTGAATAGTGTGATGCACTTACTCGAAAGTGGCCATTTCAATCTATTTGAACCTGGCTTATTTGACGATGTGATTAATGGCATTAAAAGTAACAACGATCCTTGGTTAACCGCCCATGACTTTGCCAGCTATATAGCTGCGCAACGTGATGTTGATAAAGCCTATGCAGATCAAACCTACTGGACTCAAATGAGTATTTTAAATACTGCCGCCAGTGGCTCATTTTCTAGTGACAGAACAATTAGTCAATATTGTGATGATATATGGCATTTAACTCCACTAGATACCACACATCAAAAAGTAAAAACAAACACTGACACTAACAGCTGACACTAAACGGAGAGAGTAATATGCCCAGTTATGCAAATCGTTATATAAGTAATTTAACCAGAGAAACCTACGCTTTAATTCTTGCCGGAGGTCGCGGTTCTCGCTTGCATGAGCTAACCGACTGGCGTGCTAAACCCGCCGTTTATTTTGGTGGTAAACATCGTATTATTGATTTTCCACTATCAAATTGCATTAACTCAGGTGTAAGACGTGTCGGAATTGCAACGCAATATAAATCACACTCACTGATTCGCCATGTAAATCGAGCGTGGGGGCATTTTAAAAAGGAATTAGGTGAGTCAGTTGAAATATTACCTGCGTCACAGCGCCATGGTGATGAATGGTATTGCGGTACTGCCGATGCGGTATTTCAAAATATGGATATTATTCGCCATGAGTTACCTAAATATGTGATGATTTTATCTGGCGACCATGTGTATCGTATGGATTATGGCGGGCTGTTGGCAAAGCATGTAGAAAATGGCGCCGACATGACGGTATGCTGTTTAGAAGTACCGGTTGAAGAAGCTGCGGGTACCTTTGGTGTGATGACGGTTGATGAAGAAAGTCGTGTACGTCGCTTTGACGAAAAACCTGCCGAGCCCAGCTCAGTGCCTGGTAAACCAGGCACCTGTTTAGCATCAATGGGAAATTATGTATTTAATACTGAGTTTTTATTTGAGCAGCTACAAAAAGATGCGCAAACAGAGGGCTCAGGGCGTGATTTTGGCCATGATATAATTCCGGCTATTATTGAAGAGCATAATGTGTTTGCCTACCCGTTTAGAGATCCCGCACAAGTAGGACAACCCTATTGGCGCGATGTGGGAACTCTAGATTCGTTTTGGGAAGCAAATATGGAACTGGTTATGCCGGAGCCTCAACTGGATTTGTACGATCCTACTTGGCCAATTTGGACTTACCAAGAGCAGCTTCCTCCTGCCAAATTTATTTTTGATGATGATGATCGCCGAGGGATGGCGGTTGACTCAACGGTGTCGGGTGGGTGTATTGTTTCCGGCTCGTTAGTGAGAAAATCATTATTATTTTCTAATGTACATATTCGTTCATATTGTACCATTGAGGAGTCGGTTATTTTGCCCGGTGCGATTGTAAATCGAGGGTGTAAAATTAAGCGAGCAATTATAGATAGAAGCTGTGAGATCCCACCTGGATTAGAGATTGGTTTTGATCGTAAAACCGATGAAGCCAATGGATTTCGGGTATCAAAAAAAGGGATTGTATTGGTCACCCGCGATATGCTGATGAAGTTAGACAATAAGTCACATCGTTAATAAATAATAATTAAAAGAGCAAGGCGAAAGCCTTGCAGCAAACTATAAGAGTAAATTAATGCATGTATTAATGGTTGCTGCAGAGAATGATGCGTTACCTAATGCCAAAGTTGGTGGTGTTGCTGATGTTATTCGTGATGTACCAAAGGCGTTAGTGGCGCAGGGGCTGACGGTAGATGTGGTTATTCCTGATTATGGTTTTGAACTAGGTGAGCGCTGTTTTATTGGTGAAGTGAGTGTGGCATTTAAGTCAGAGACCCACGTTTTATCTTTGTTTGAAATTCCACAGAATCAAAAAGGAGTGAGGCAAATAGTTATAAGTCATCCTCTTTTTAGTCAATCATTGAGTGTGTATTGTAACGACAACGATAATAGACCATTTGCTACCGATGCAACCAAGTTTGCACTGTTTAATGCCGCTATTTGTGAAGCCCTGATACAGGGCGTATTAACACAACCCAACACATTACATTTGCATGATTGGCACAGTGCCTGTGTGGCCGTGTTACTTAAATTTAACCCTCGTTATGGCAAGCTTGCTAAGCTGCGCTTGGTATATACGGTGCACAATTTAGCTTTGCAGGGAATTCGTCCTTTTAAAGGGGATGATTCCAGCTTAGAAGCATGGTTTCCCTCGTTAAGTTACGACGGGCAACGATTATGTGACCCTCGTTATCCGCATTGCTTTAACCCTATGCGCAGTGCCATTAATTTAGCCGACAAAGTACATGTGGTTTCACCGAGTTATAGCCAAGAAGTGCAAATAGCAAGTAATGACGCCCACGGATTCTTTGGTGGCGAAGGACTTGAACGAGATTTACAACAAGCGGCTGAGCAAGGCAAATTAATTGGCATACTCAATGGCTGTGATTACGCAATTCAAGACGAACATGAAGCAACCTATAGTCAGCTATTAGAGCAAATAGAATCGACTTTGTTTAGTTGGATGGCAAAAAGCGCGCAATTACACAGCAGCCACTACATCGCCCATCAGCGTGTTTTACAATTTATGGCGTGTGATAAGCAAGGGCCACTTGTAACAAGTGTAGGGCGGCTCACTGAGCAAAAAGTATTGTTACTTTGCCAGCAACAAAGCAAAGACCTGACTATTGATTCAGTGTGTCAGATCATTAATCAATTTAAGGGGCGTTTACTTGTGCTGGGCTCAGGCGATAGTAAACTTGAACACCTTTTTACCTGCGCCATGGCACGTAATAACAACTTTTTGTTTTTAAAAGGCTATGGGCAAGGTGTTGGCGATTTAATGTATCAATTAGGTGATTTATTTTTAATGCCGAGTTCTTTTGAGCCCTGTGGGATTAGCCAGATGCTCGCAATGCGAGCCGGCCAACCTTGCTTAGTGCACAGTGTCGGAGGTTTAAAAGATACCGTAGAGCATAATGTCAGTGGATTTTGTTTTAACGGCGATACACTAAGTACACAAGCTGATGCACTCTTGCAGAGTTTAACTGAGGCACTTAGCCTATATCAAACAAACCCTAAGCAATGGCAAGCAATAAAAAGGCGAGCTGCTGATGCACGATTTAGTTGGGATAGTGTGGTAACTGATTATATAACATACTTATATTAAAAAATTTTATAAAGTTCAGTGACATCCGTTCTTATTTACGCTTTAATTACTTAGTCTGGTGGAAATAATATAAAGTAGGTAATGTGTCTGTATTTGTGGCAAGGCAAGCAATACTAAATCGAAATCAAAATGTAGTTGCTTATGAACTGCTATTTCGCGATAGTCCTGAAAATTGCTTTCCTGGTGTATCTGATGGTCAAGCAACGGCGAGGCTTATCATGGAAAACCAGCTTAACCTAGGTACTCGTCACATTACCTCGGGTAAAAAAGCATTGATCAATATTGGCCCTGAGTCGTTAAAACTTGATTTGTGTGATTTTTTACCTTGTAAAGATGTGGTTATTGAATTACTTGAAACCATAGAGCCCACCGACGATACCTACGAGCTATGTCGCAAACTATTTCACAGTAACTACAAATTAGCCCTGGATGATTTTGTTTATACGCCGCAGTGGGAGCGCTTTTTAAAGCTGGTCAACTTAATTAAATTTGATATTCGCCTTACTCCACTTGCTGAAATTCCACTGGTGGTTAATAAGCTTAAAAAGTACAAAAATATTAAACTACTAGCCGAAAAAATAGAAACCGATGAAGAATATAAATTGGCCCGTAAAATGGGCTTTGATTATTTTCAAGGTTATTATTTTGCGCGCCCAGTGATGATAGAACAAAAAGATATTCACTATAATTACGGCCTAGTGATCGCTATTTACTCAGAAGTAATGAAGCCAGATCCTGATGTTAAAGTGATCACCGGTTTATTTGAGCTTGATGCGGCATTGGCCTACAAGTTACTGCGTTTATTAAATAGCGGTGTGTTTCCGCTACAAAGCCAAATTTCGTCGTTAAAACAAGCGTTAGTTTACCTCGGCCAAGCACGTTTAAAAAAGTTTGTTAGTTTAATTGTCACTGCCCATACAGCACGCTCTAAGCCTATAGAGCTCATGCAGATGTGCGTTATTCGCGCACGGTTTTGTGAATTAATAGCCGCTAAAGTTGCTAAGCAGGTTCAAGGTGAAGCATTTTTAACGGGGCTTTTTTCACTGCTCGATGCTATTTTAGACAAGCCAATGGACTTGCTGGTTGATAAACTTCCATTCCCGGAAGATATAAAAGCAGCGTTAACTGGTGAAAAAAATAACTTATATTATATCCTTGAAACAGTAAAAGCCTACGAAACAGGAAGCTGGTGGGCGCTTGAGAATGCAGTATTACTGATTAATTTAGACAGTGCTTTTTTACCAAAATTATACAAACAAGCGGTACAATGGGCCGATAGCTATAAAGATAATATTTAGGGAATTCATGCTTTGCGCAATTATAATATGGACTTTATAAGGGGCATAGCCGTACTTGGTCTGGTATTTATTAACTGTTTTTCCTTCGCTATTTTCGAGCTTAATTATACGCCACTCACAACACCACCACCTAGTGATCAGTTTCTAAACATACTAAGCCTTATATTTGTTGAAGGGCGGTTTCGCACTTTATTCACTTTACTGTTTGGTGCGGGTCTTTATATTCAGTATCAGCGATACCAATGCACTGAGCCACTAAAAAAACGATTACATTGGCTAATTGTGTTTGGCTTAATACATGGTTTTTTATTGTGGGCGGGCGACATTTTGTTTTTATATGGGGTGTCAGGTTTATTTATATTGCGCTATTTAGATTACACGAATGAAGAGCTTAAAAACAAAGCTGCGCTTTTTACTTTTATTTCTTTAATGACTATTGCCATATTTATGTTAGGACTTAATGAGGCGCCATTATACAGAGATTCCCCCGAGTACTACGAAATATACACTAGTTACTACCAAAGCATCGGTGCTCACTTTAGCCAAAATATAGCAATGAGCGCCTATATGTTGTTGGCTGTGCCTATTTTATTATTGTGGGCTAGTGCTGGGTTTATGCTAATTGGTATTTTGGCTTACAAATACGGTGTGTTTAGTAAAGGGCTTAGTAAGGCGCTGCTTATTAAGCTTATTCTATTAAGTGCGTTATTTATTAGCTTAAGGTTAATGTTAGTGCCATACAATCAAGGTATTGGTTATGCCTTACAAGAGCCTGTTAATGAACTTGCTGCCTTATGTGTTGCACTGCTTTATATTCATTTAATCGTTAAACTTTGTGACAACAGCGCCCACATAGGGGGGCTTATCCAACAAGTTGGACGCTTAGCGTTTACTTTATACATAAGCCAAACCATTATGCAGTTATTATTGTTTAAAGTGTTTTTTCCGCAGTGGACGCTCAAATTTAACCGACTCGATTATTGGCTCGTCGCTATTAGCTTAGTGATTGTACAGCTTATATTTACAGCTATTTATTGCCGGTATTTTAAGCAAGGCCCGCTTGAATACCTATGGCGTAAATTAGCGAAAATTAACCGCGAAAAAATAGCTTGAGTAGTTTAAACTATGCGCCTTTATATTTAAGAAGATTTGCCTGATGACAGACTTGAAGCGTTTAAATAAATTTATTAGTGAAACCGGGTTTTGCTCTCGCCGCGAAGCCGATAAATATATTGAGCAAGGTCGTGTTACCGTTAATGGCGAATTACCAGAAATGGGTGTTAAAGTTGCCCAATCAGATGTAGTTTTGGTTGATGGTAAACCATTAAAAGCACCACCTAAACGTGTGTATATTGCTTATAATAAACCTGTGGGCATTACCTGTACCACAGAGCGTAAAATTCAAAGTAATATAGTTAAAGCCGTTAATTATCCTGAACGTATATTTCCGATTGGTCGTTTAGACAGACCCTCAGAAGGGCTGATTTTTTTAACCAATGAAGGCGATATCGTTAATAAAATCTTACGAGCTGGCAATAACCACGAAAAAGAATATGTGGTTACTGTAGACAAACCACTTAATCGTCAGTTTGTAAATAAAATGGCGAACGGTATTCCTATTTTAGATACCGTGACTAAAAAGTGTAAAGTTACTCAGACTGGTGCGCAGCAATTTAGCATTATTTTAACCCAAGGTTTAAACCGTCAAATTCGCCGTATGTGTGAATACTTAGGTTACGAAGTGGTTACACTAAAACGTGTGCGTATTATGAACGTAACTCTCAAAGGCTTAAAAGTAGGGCAGTGGCGACATTTAAGCGACGCTGAAATGGCGGTCATTAACGACTCAATTGCTGATTCAGGTAAAACGCAAGAACACTCACTTTATGATGATACTGAACAGCGCAATTACACTGAACAAGCTAAAAATAGTGGCGCTAAATCTGCTCATAAGCGTGACTTTCAGGGCGGGAAACTACGTCGTGAAAATAATGACGAGCAACAAAAGCAAGCTAAAAAAAGTAGTCGAAATACGCCTTATCAAAAACGCTCTACTACTTATGTGGGTAAATCAAATACTCACAAAGCAAATACTGCCACAGGAAACAAAACCCGCAGCAGTGGCACGTTAAGCTTAAAAAAGTAATTAAGCTTGTGTAAAAAAGCAAATAAAAACGCAGCCTTAGCTGCGTTTTTTGTTAGCCTACTGTTTAGGGTAATCAATCCTAAATACCACAGTGTATAAAACCGGCACTACAATTAGCGTCAGTATGGTGGCAAACCCTAAGCCAAACATAATGGTGACCGCCATCGACTGAAAAAATACATCGAATAGTAATGGGATCATGCCAAGTATTGTCGTGATAGCGGCCATGGCTACAGGGCGCACACGGCTTACGCCTGAGTCAAACACTGCTTGATATGGCGATTTACCTTCACTCAGTTCTAAGTTTATTTGATCAACCAGTACAATACCGTTTTTAATTAGCATGCCGCTTAAGCTTAATAAGCCCAGTAGCGCCATAAAGCTAAACGGCGCATTCATCACTAATAAGCCTGCACTAACACCAATAATAGCCAGCGGTACAGTTGCCCAAATAACCAAAGGTTTTTTCACTGAGTTAAACAGTAATACTGTTACTGCAAACATTGCTAAATAGCCCAGTGGTAACGAGCCAAAAATAGCCTTTTTCGCTTTGCTTGATGATTCGAACTCGCCGCCCCATTGCATTTCATAGCCACGGGGTAAATCAATTGCTTCAACCTCAGCGCGAACCCGAGCAAATAATTTTGCAGGCGTTTCATCACCCAAAACATCATGATCTGCCATCACAGTAATGGTGCGTTTACGATCGCGACGCATAATTAAGCTGTCTTCCCACTCAACAATAAATTCATCAACCACTTGGGTAACCGGCACAAACACGCGTAAAACAGGGCTATAAATTTGTAAATCGTGAACACTGTCTACATTTAAACGCTCGCTTGCCGGTGAACGGGCAATAATAGGCAATAATTGCGTACCATCACGATACACACCTACTTGCTTACCCGACAGGCTCGTTAACAGAACTTGGTCAAGATCAAATTTGGTGATCCCTAAACGGCGCGCTTTTTGTTCATTAAATTGCGGACGAATCATTTTAGTGCGTGCACGCCAATCATCTCGAATGTTAAAGGCACCGTCGTCTTTAGCGATAATCTCTTTAGCATGTGATGAAAGCTGTCTTAAAACAACCGGATCGGGGCCTGAGAACCGCGCTTCTATTTTGGCATCAGTTGAGGGGCCAATCTCCATTGGTTTTACTTTTAACTTTGCTGACAGTGGATGTTGCTTTGCGTAATCGCGCACTTTTTGCATGACTTTTGCGACGGCTTCACGATTGGTGACACGAATAATTAACTGTCCATAAGCAGGGTAGGATTTTTCAGGCGCGTAAGTCAGCATAAAACGCGGCGCACCTTGGCCAACCGTACTGGTGATTTCTGTGACCAGTTCATTCTTTTGTAAATAAGCTTCTAGCTGCTTAATGCCCTCAAGGGTTGCGCGAATATCAGCGCCTTGATCTTGCCAGTAATCGACATAAAACATCGGGGTATTCGAGGCTGGAAAAAATGATTGCTTCACAGCACCAAACCCCACTACAGCGCTGCATAAAAGAGCAACCATAAGGACTAAGGTTGTTTTTCTAAAGCGCATAGCTAAATTTAATATCGCTTTATAACCATTGAATATGATGCCTTGGTAAGGGTCTTCATGCTCTTGATTATGTTCGTGTTTAAATTCGGTTTCTTTAAACATCAAGTGGGCAAAAAACGGCGTGAGCGTAATTGCGGTGATCCAGCTCAAGAGCAAAGAAATAAACAGCACCCAAAATAAGCTACCAGCAAATTCACCACTGGCATCTGAGCTTAAACCAATCGGTGCGAAAGCGGTTATGGCAATAACTGTTGCGCCAAGTAGTGGCCACTTAGTTTGATCGACAATATTAACTGCCGCTTTAAGCTTTGTTTGTCCGCGCTTGAGGTTGATGAGAATACCTTCGGTCACAACAATGGCGTTATCGACCAGCATACCTAGTGCAATAATTAGCGCACCTAATGATATACGTTGTAAGTCAATCGCAAACAGCTTCATAAATATAAATGTGCCTAATACGGTCAGTAATAATATACCGCCGATTAAAACCCCACTTTTAAAGCCCATAAAAATAAGTAGTACTACAATAACTATTGCAATGGCCTCTATTAAACTAACAATAAAGCCATCTACCGACTGCTCTACTTCTTTAGGTTGGTTATACACTGAGCTAATATCAATACCATGTGGGCGTTGATACTCAAGAGATGCTAAGTGCTCATCTATGTGTTTACCCACATCAACAACATTGACCCCAGACATAAACGACACACCAATAAGCAGAGCCTGTTGTTGATTGTAATGAATCACATTGGTCGGTACTTCAGCATATTCACGGTAAACCTTTGCAACATCGCCTAGATAAATGAGTTCGCTGGCACCTGATTTTGAAATTAGTAAGGTTTCAAGTTCTTTTACATCTTTAAATTCACCAGTAGGGTGCAAGCGAATAGACTCATCACCCACGCGAATACGTCCAGCGTTAGATACGGTGTTTTGTGATTGCAGTAAATCATAAATATGACTAGGCGCAATACCGAGTTGGGCAAGCTTTTGCGTCGATACCTCAACCATTACTTGTGGCTGCTGTTGTCCCGCAATTGTAACTTTACTCACTCCTTTGACTAAAACAAGTTCTCGTTTTAAATAATCAACATAGTCTTTTAATTCATCATACGAGTAGCCATCGCCCGTGACGGCAAACATAACGCCGTAAACATCGGCAAAATCATCAATCACATTACTGGGGTAAACACCACTTGGCAGCGACGGGCTAAGGTCGTTAATTTTACGACGCATTTCATCCCATATTTGTCTAAGCTCTTGTTTACGATAGGTGCTTTTCATTTCTACGGTAATTTGTGATTTACCATTGGATGAAATAGAGGTGACATAATCAACATAAGGGAGCTGTTGAATGGCATTTTCAATCGGAAATGTGACTTCTTCTTCTACTTGCTGTGGAGAGGCGCCCGGGTATAAAGTGATCACCATGGCTTTTTTTAAAGTGAATTCAGGGTCTTCCAGCTGGCCTAAATCAAAATAAGACACACTGCCGCCAATTAACAGTAACAGCGTAAACATCCAGCTAATGACTTTTTTCTCAATAGATAGTTGCGCAAAGCCCATAATTATAAGCCTCGCTCTTTATTCCAAGGACGAACAGACATGCCCTCTTGTAAAGAGTGAACACCAGCAGAGACAATTTGTTGGCCTTCTTTTACGCCGCTAAGAACTTCAATAGTGTCGTGATGCAATTGACCCACTTGTACTGCTTGTTTATGCACAGTGCCAGTTTGCTGATTAAAAACCCACACATAGGCATTATCGCTTAGGCTTTTATTAGGATCTGAAAATACCGACTCAATAGGTAAAATAGTGTAGGGGGTTTGCGAGCGTGTAACTTTGCTCAAATCTATCATCACTTGTCCCGACATACCCGCAAGTAAGTTAAAATCTTCTGGCACCGGTAATGAAAACACCACTTTATAGGTGAGTGTTGCAGGATCGGCTTGGGTATCCCATTCTTTAAGCGTGAGTTTGTATTGCTTGTCGTGATAGCCATCAAATTCAACCATAGGCTGATATTGGGTATCTTTTTGAATACGCGCCACGATTTTTTCAGGAACCTGTATTGCTACATCCATAAAATCGCGGGTTTCTAAGCGCAAAACATTTTGTTTTGCTTGAATACTTTCAAAGTTTTTTACAAACACTTTGGCTACTATGCCAGCAAAAGGAGCACGAAGTTCACTGTACTCTAAATTTGTTTCTGCAATTTTAAACGCTGACTCAGCGACTTGTTCATTGGCAACCGCTTGATCAAGCTCGGATTGACTGGTGATATTTTTATCAAATAGTTGTTTAATACGTTTTAGCTGCGACTTAGCCAGTTCATAGCGCGCTTTGCGCTCATTATATTGTAATTGAAAATCTTCAGGGTCTAATTTCGCCAATAGTTGCCCTTTTTTTACCTGCTCACCGGCTAATACAGGAAATTCAACTAACTCACCATTGACTCTAAAAGCCAGGTACGAGCCCTGGTTTGCAACGACTTCCGCAGGAAAACTGCGTATGTTTGTTTGCGAATCATGACCAATACTAAATAATTTAACAGGGCGAATCGGCTCTTCTTTAACTATTTTTTCTGGCTCCGAGCAGCCTATTAAACTTAGTAATGTCGCAGATAGTAAACATAAGCGAAACAGTGGCATGATATCTCCATGATAAAAAAGGCTAAATAAGTCAGTGCAGCATACGCTGCAAACATATAAAATAAAATTCATTAAATTTTAGAAACTCAATAAGTTTTACTTATAATGTGCTAGGCTGACGATGAAACTTAATCAATTACAAATTTTAGATGCTATTGTGCAAAGTGCGAGCTTAAGTGGCGCTGCATTAAAGCTACATAAAACTCAGCCTGCATTGACACTGGCGATTAAAAACTTAGAGGCGAAATTAGGTTTTGATCTACTCGACCGTTCTAAATACCGATTACAACTTACCGAAAAAGGACGTATTTTTCATCGTGAAGCTAAACAGCTTTTAAACGCGAATGAGCAGCTTACACAGCTTGCAACCGAGCTGGCGCTGGGGAATGAAGCACAATATAGAGTTTGCTATGAGCAAATTTGTCATGTGCAAAGTTATAACGAGATCATAAGTAATACTTTTAAGCATTTTTCTAGTACAGAATTTCGTTTAACTAGTGGTAAACGGTTTGTATCTTTAGAGCAAGTGAATACCGGCCAAGCCGAGCTTGGGATTGGCCCATGGTTTGATTTATTTCATGCCACCGGCGATTTAGAAAGCTTACCGATAGGCAAGCTCGATATAGGTATTGTTGGCGCAAAAGGGATCTTACCTAAGCAGCTTACCTACGATGAGTTACAACTTTACCCGTGTTTAGCGATGTTTGAAAGTGGCTTGAGCATAGACAGCGACAGGCTGTCTTATTCTAAAGGGGCTGCGGTGATGAAAATAGATGACATATCTACCCTAAAGTCGTTTTTATTGTCAGGTGCAGGATGGGCAATGATGAGCTTAGGCCACTGTAAAAAAGAAATTGCCGCGGGCTCATTACAGCAAATAATAGTAACAGACAGAGAGCATCAGTTTAGCGCGCAAATTCGTGCTTTTCGTCAACATGCCATGCACCATGGTCCTGTTGCCCGTAAAATTTGGCAGCAATTTGAATTACTCAGTCAGGAGTACTTAAACAATAATGGACGTTAATAAAGAAACGGTTATTTATACTATTATTGCGAGTATACCCTCAGGGTGTGTTGCCAGTTATGGCCAAGTAGCGGCGCTTGCAGGGTATCCTAATAATGCAAGGCTAGTTGGCCGATTATTAAAAGAGATGCCAAAAGATTCGACGATCCCTTGGCATAGAGTGGTTAACAGCCAAGGTAAAATAGCGTTTGCACAGGGCAGTGCGCTGTATCAAACGCAACGAGAAAAGCTACTTTCTGAGGGTGTTACTTTTAACAATCAACGAATCAATATGGCAAAACACCGCTGGCAATAAACTAATTATCCATTTTATGTAAGTCAGTTAAAGCCCAAATTTCATCTGCGGTCCATTCGTCTAGCCAAATAGGAATATCTTCGGCTTTCATTGGCTTAGCAATACCATAGCCTTGTGCTAGATAACAGCCAAGTAGCATTAGTGTTGCTGCATGCTCAGGGGTTTCTACGCCTTCAGCTATAACGCTTCGTTTAAACGAATTAGCCAGTGCAATAACGCCTTTTACAATTGCTAAATCGTTCGAGTCTTCAAGCATATCTCTAACAAAGCTTTGATCTATCTTTATTAAGCTTGCAGGTAAACGCCTTAAGTATGTGAGTGAGGAGTAACCCGTACCAAAGTCATCTAGTGAAAACTCAACGCCCAAAGCTTTACAATCTTGCATGGTTTTAGATACGTGGGCCACATCTTTAAGTGCACTGGTTTCAAGTACTTCTAGCTCTAGGTTTCTAGCATCGACCTGTGGATGAGCCAATAGTAATTCAGTTAGCCGCGCTTTAAATTCAGGCTGCTGTAATTGAACTGCGGCAACATTAACGCTCACTTTTATGTTTAAACTAGGTGTTAAAATTTGCCATTGGTTAATTTGAGATAATGCAGCGTTAATAACCCATTCGCCAACGTCTATCATAAGCGCGTTGTTTTCAATTACCGGTAAAAATTCAATAGGGCTAAGCAGACCGCGCTCTGGATGTTGCAAGCGTATTAATGCCTCAACACCAATCATACTGCCCGTTCGCATATCTACTTTTGGTTGATAATAAAGTACAAACCAATTATTGGCTAAGGCTTCACGGATAAGTGAAATACCGGTTTGCTGTAATTTAACTGTATCTCCTTGACTCGTATCAAATAAATGATAACGATTTTTGCCCATTTGTTTGGCAATATACATGGCTTGATCGGCATGGCGCATCAGTTGTTCAGCATCTAAATTATCTTCTGGATATATTGTTACGCCAATACTGGCAGAGACATTCAAAACAATATCGTTAACAGTGACAGGTTTAGCTGCTGCGGCCAGAAGCCTCTCAAGTACGGGCACGCAATCGGCAACTGATCCTAAATTAGTCAATACAGCAACGAATTCATCGCCACCAATACGGGCTAAGCTATCACCTTCACGAAGTGCATCTTTTAAACGAATAGAAAGTGCAATTAATAATTTATCGCCAATATCATGGCCATGAGAGTCATTAACATGCTTAAATCCATCTAAATCAAGAAACACCACAGCCAGAGAATTGTTAAGGCGACGGCATTGCAACATGGTTTGACTGAGTCTATCGGCAAGCAATACGCGGTTTGGCAAGTTAGTTAATAAATCATAATGTGCAATACGACTAAGTTGCTCTTGTTGGCGTTTAGCTTGGGTGATATCGGTAAAAATTCCTAAGTAAAAAGTAACGTTGTTGTCGTCTTTTAAAACTGAAATATTGAGTAGCTCAGCATACAGTTCACCGTCTTTTTTGCAGTTCCATACTTCACCTTGCCAATGACCATATAGGCTGAGCTGTTTCCATATGTTTTTATAAAATGACTCAGTTTGTTTGCCCGAATTTAAAAATGATGGATTGCGACCTATAACTTCATCATGGCTATAACCGGTTATATGACAAAAGGCAGGATTGACATCAACAATAACTTTATCCGCATTTGTAATAATTATCCCTTCGTGGGTATCTCTAAAAACCCGAGAGGATAAATGTAGTTTTTCTTCAATTAATTTACGTTCAGTAATATCAACCGAGACACCCAACATGGTAATTGCGCTGCCAGAGCTGTCTCTAACAAGAGTCCCTTTAGTATTAAACCAACGAACGTTACCCCGTTTAGTAATAATACGGTGATCAACATTATATTCTTTCGCCGCGTCAATACATTGATTTATATCGCTTACTATATTGGCGCGATCATCTGGGTGAATACTGGCTAGGTATTCATTTTTAGTCATTTCTAATTGTTTAACATTGCCGGTAATTAGTCTTATACCATGTTCAGAAAAGCGGATTATATTGGTTTTTATGTCCCATTCCCAAGTCGCAATTCCCCCCACTTTTTGGCTTAAAAGAAGTCGTCTTTCGGTATCAGTTAATGCTTTAATGTTATTTTGTAATGCATGAGTACGTTGCTCTACTTTTTTTTCTAATTTTAGGTGGCTCGCTCTTAATCGGGTTATCAGATAAGATGAAAGTGTAGTTAAGAAAGTAAACACAACCGCAATAGCAATACCAAGTAACAGCATACTATTGTCTTGCCAGCCTCTGATAGGGTAGGCTTTAAATACCCAAACGCCGTTTGGCACTTGTATGTTAAAGTCGACCGTGTTTTTTGTTATTTGGTTGTCTGAGGTAGCAATGATTTGCACATCATTTGTATCGGGCATGACTTTTGAAAGCTCATAACCAATGCCTGCCTGTGGCAGTTGAGCTAAATTAACGCTTTGAAGAATATCAGGAAAACGAATAAGCGCAGTGGCAAATCCCCAAAACTGGTTTCCCTGTGAGGTATCTAGATACACAGGCAGCCTAGCCGCTGCACCCATACCACCTTGAAATAATTCAAAAGGGCCAGCAAGGGTTAATTTACCTGTTTTTTTGGCTAAAAATGCCTCTTGCGTTCGCAGTGGGTTCTCTAAAACATTATTACCGATAGCACTTTCATTGCCCTTAAGTGGAACAACGTGTGTAAGAATACCGTTTTTATGAAGTTGTAAGGCGTCAAGACCAGGATAAAGACTTAACATTTCAGAAGCGAGTTCTTCAAAGCCTTTAGTCTCGCCATTTTGAGTACGAATTAATGCCGCAATTGGGTAGGCTGCAGAAAGTGCTTGGTTAAGGTTATTTCTAATATGGTTAACGTAGCTACCCGCCACCTTTCTAATAGAGTTTTGCTTTTGCTGATAAATGTATTGATCAAGTAAGGAGATTGAATACACAGATGCAAGCGTTGAGATTAACAATGTGATCAACACCAGTCTTGCTTTTATAAACAAGCTCAGTATCTGTGGTCGAGTATTAGATGGTGACAATGTAAATAACACCTAGCGTTGTTTAAGCCGCGTCCATTTAGATCAATGGCGTTTTAAGTTCCTGAAACAGTATAGCAAACAGTCATCTAAAGCATTAGGGAGATTTAATTATACTTTAAAATAACCACCATGATTTACTAAAGCTTGAGTAAAATAATAGGCTACATTGTGAGATTAGCTAGGAAGGCACTATGTGTATTTAGTTAATACACATAGTGAGTAATGGCAATATAATGACTTACACAACCGCCAATGACAAAAAGATGCCAAATAGCGTGGCTATATTGAGTGTTTTTAGCGCTGTAAAACAATGTACCCACGCTATAAAATAAACCACCAGTAAGTAGCCAGTATAGTGCGTTGATAGGTAAGTTTGAGTAAAGTGGGTATATAATTGCCAGTGCAAACCAGCCCATTAATAAATAGGTAGCGAGTGACACTTTTTTATTGCCATTTTTAACAAGCAGTTTATAAGCAACACCGGCTAAAGCTACTGTCCAAATAAATACCAAGGTAGCCCAAGACCAAACCCCAGATAAAGAGAGTAATAAAAAAGGGGTATATGTGCCAGCAATAAGCATGTAAATAGCACAGTGGTCACATTTTTTATAAAACGCTCTTAATTTAGGACGAACACTGGCGTGATAAAGTGTAGAGGACAAAAATAAAATAAATAAGCTGCTGCCATAAACGACTGTGCTGGCGTAACCTTTTACAGAGTTAGCTTGTTTAAATAAATCCCAAATTACAAATGCAGCAAATAAAATACCTAAAGCATGGCTAACAACATTTAATAGCTCTTCTTTTTTAGAATAGGGCGCTTCAAAAGACATAACAGATCCTACCACTTACAATTTAACGTTTAGTGTACAAGTGTACGCTGAAATTATCAATTGAGAATTGATTGACATGGTGCTGCCAGTTTATGGATTACGGCATGTTAAAAAATACACTACTATTTGGTTATATTTTTTAAATGGTTAGTTAAATTAACTAACCCATATTTTGCAAATCTTAACATTTTTATTTTATATCTTTATAAAACAAAGATTTATTGATTTTTTTCTTTATGGCACAGCCCTTGATTGTATCTAGGTGTATTAACCAATAAACAAACAAGGAATAACATTATGAAAACTTCAATTAACATGACACTGGCTAGTTTACTTTTATTAGGTTCATCTCAAGTACATGCAACAGAGGTCGATTTAGATATTACAGATATGTTGACTAAAACGGTGACAACTTATGTATCACAAGCAACCCATGAACTTGAACAGTCAGTAAAAGAAGCCGTTTCTTTTGATGCCCAAGCTATTTTAGATGGTTTACTACAAACCAACCCAGTTGTTGATAATAGTGGCATTGATGAAAAGCAACTTGTAGTAAAAACACAACAAAAGCAATAAAAATAGGGAATAAGTGATGAACAGCGAGTTCGAATTGTTAGCCCTGATGTTGGCGCCAGTGGCAAGTGTACTGAGTGTATATTACATCGCTTACATGATAAAAAATGTGGGAACGAGGTTTAATTAGCGAATGCACTTACACGGTAAAACAATCGATGTAACTAAAGCTGATCGACTTCAATAGAGCGCACGTAAATAAAGGCAGAGTGTTTGAAAGAAGTAGACTTTATGAAACGTGCGATTTTCCCATTACCGATTTTTATATTACCTGAAGGCTATACGCGATTACGTATATTTGAGCCTCGTTATTTGACGATGGTTAAAAACGCATTAAAAACAAACAGCGGTTTTGTACTTTGCACCTTCGAACACGACACACCATTTAATATAAGCGCCCAAGGGTGTTTAATGGATATTATTGATTTTGATCAAGACGAAAGCGGTATGCTGTTGATTGATGTTTTTGCATCAAAAAGTGTGCAACTAGATAACGTGTACCAAGACGAACAGGAGTTACGCCATGGCGAGGTCTCTGCGTGCAATACACCTTATTGGTACAATAGCAGTAATCATGACATTGGTGAACATCAACTACTTCAAGTGGCACTAGAAGAAGTATTCTCTAATAACCCACAGCTACAGTCTCTTTATAAACATACCCAGTTTAATCAACTTACTTGGGTTGTTGCCAGATGGCTTGAGCTTCTCCCTATTTCTATTGAGAAAAAACAACAACTTGCATTTGAAACTAATTTTGATAACTTGCTGAATTTCCTCCATACTGTGATTAATAACGAATTTGCCTAAAATAATTTTGATCCGCTTACATTCTTAGCTCGTAATGGTACTTACAAAAGCTATAACGGGACATTTTACTATGGTAAGTCAACAACAAACATTACGTTGTGAACCTAACACAGGTAAGTATACTGCCATGCCAGAAACGCCAAGTACGGAACTCAGGGAAGCATTAGTTAATGTAGCCCAATCTCGCGATAAAAAATCTTTCGCGTACTTGTTTGAATATTTTGCACCAAAGATCAAACGCTTTGGCATTAAGCAGTTTGGTGTAGAAGCCCAAGCAATGGAGTTGGTGCAAGAAACGCTCACTTCAGTGTGGCGAAAAGCGCATTTGTACAACAGCGACAAAGGCGCAGCCACTACGTGGGTTTATACGGTAATGCGTAATGCGTCCTTTGATATGCTTCGAAAAATGAAAAGCAACAAAGAAGAAAATATCAGCGAAGACATCTGGCCGTTATTGAATGAATCAGAAGATACACATCACGAATACAGTGACCACCTTGAAGATAAACAAATTAAGCGCTACCTAGATAAACTACCACAAGCACAAAGAGAAGTGGTACGCGGTGTTTACTTTCAAGATATGTCGCAAGAGCAGCTTGCTCAACAATTAAACATTCCAGTAGGCACGGTAAAATCACGATTACGTTTAGCCTTGCAGAAATTACGTAATGAAATGGGAGATCAGCATGATTAAACATCACCCGAGTGAAACACTACTGACACAATACTGTGCAGCAACACTTCCCGCATCACTAAGCTTAGCCGTATCTATTCATGTAGATATGTGCCCAATATGCCAAGCTGAGGTTGAAAAAATCGAGGCAAGTAATGCAAAAGCAGTGTTTAGTGACAACATGAATGTTAATAACGATGAGCAAAGCGACGATATAGCGGACTCAGGGTTGCTTGAATTAATCACGTCAGACGATTCGATTGATGAAGTTTATGCCGTTGAACCTGTCACTATTGAAGTGAATGACTATAATTACAGCTTACCAAGAGCATTAACACGTATTTCTCATAGCAAATTTACACAAGTAGGTAAGCTTGCTCGTTCACGTATAGCGCTTGACGATGGGCATTTGCGCTCGAGTTTATTGCACATAGACGCAGGCGGTGAAATTCCTGAGCATACACATACAGGTTTTGAAGTTACGCTACTTCTTGATGGCGAATTTACAGATGAAGAAGGCAGTTATGTACCAGGTGATTTTATTTGGCAAGATGGCCGTCATCAACATACTCCTTTAACAAAAGAGGGATGTTTGTGCTTTACTGTAGTTAGTAGTGCGCTACATTTCAATAAAGGACTTAGCAAGTTGCTTAATCCAATTGGCAGCTTGATTTATTAAGAGAATCTATGCAAACAGATACAATAAAAATAGGTATTAGCGCCTGCTTAGCAGGCGAAAAGGTAAGATTTGACAGCGGCCACAAAAAATCTAACTTTTGTATGGAAGAGCTGGCAAAACATGTTGAATATAAAATGTATTGTCCTGAGGTTGCGGTTGGCTTACCTATACCGCGCCCGACAATTCGTCAAGTAAGAACTGCTGATACTATTAAAGTGTGTCGTCCAGATGGTACAGGTGATGTTGGCCCTCAGCTAACAGAATACGGCAAAAAAATAGCCACAGAGCAAGCTGGTCATTTAAGTGGTTTTGTTTTTTGTGCTAAAAGCCCGAGTTGCGGCATGGAGCGCGTTAAAATTTACAATGAAGCAGGAACCGGTAACACCTCTGAAGGGATTGGTTTTTTTGCAGAACAAATCATGAAACACAACCCATTACTGCCCTGTGAAGAAAACGGTCGCTTGAACGACGTTCATTTACGCGAAAATTTTGTTATGCGTGTTTATACATTATATAACTGGCAGCAGTTGGTGAAAGAACCCATTACAGTTCATCGGTTAACTCAGTTTCACGCGCAATACAAATACTTGTTGATGGCTCATAACTATCAAGCTTACCGTGACTTAGGCCACTTGCTTGGTACTTATTTAGGTGATGATATAAACGCATTAGCTGATGAGTATATTCTCGGTTTAATGACAGCGTTGAAACGTCCAGCGTCAAGAAAAAACAACTCAAACACCTTAATGCACTTGCAAGGTTACTTCAAAAAAGATTTATCGAAAATCGAAAAAGAAGAAATGCGAGATGCAATAGACGAATATCGCCAAGGGTTGGTACCGCTTTATGTACCACTAACCTTGCTTAAGCATCACTTAAAGGTTCATCCTAATGAATATTTAAGCAAGCAAATATACTTTAACCCTTATCCTAATGAATTAAAGTTACGTTACGGTTTGTAATGAATACACTATTTTGGTTTAGGCGCGATTTGCGCCTTTTTTCAAACGAAGCGCTTATTGAAGCGTTAAATAATGGTGCTAAACACACCATTTTTTTTGTGTGCGAAAAACAATGGGCACAGCATAACACTGCCCCAATTCAAATTGATTTGCTAAAACGCAGAGTCAGTTATATCCGTGAAAAATTAGCTGAGTATGGCATTAATTTACACGTGATAGAGGCTCCTTATTTCACAGACTGCCAAACTAAGCTTCTCGAATTTTGTCAGCAGTATGAGATTAAACACATAATAGCCAATAAAGAATATGAGCTTAATGAGTTTAATAGAGATAAAGCGATTCAAGCGCAATGCGATCAACAGCAAATAACATTTACTTTATACGAAGGTGACATCATTGCACCTGTTGGCAGTGTACGCACACAAAACAACGAAATGTATAAAGTGTTTACGCCCTTTAAGCGGGCGTGGCTAAAACAGTATCAAGATACTCACTTTAGCTTGGTGCCGTGGCCATTATCTTCAAACCCTATTGACATTGAATCGTGTGAATTACTCAGCAGTGATGACAGTTCAAAAAAATGGCCGGTTGATGACGACACTTTAGCTAATGTGGTCGATAATTTTATCCATGATAAATTAGCAAGTTATGATGATGTACGCGATATACCTAGTGTAAAAGGAACATCGGGTTTAAGCCCATATTTAGCATTAGGGGTTGTTAGCAGTAAGCAGTTAATGGTCAACATACAACAGCAGTATCCAGATATTTTGACTACCTCAAAAAGTAAAACCTTTACGTGGGTGAACGAGCTGATTTGGCGTGAATTTTATAAACACCTCATTGCCGAATTTCCTAAATTATCGCGCGGTGCTAATTTTAACGAAAAGTACGATAGTGTTGTTTGGCGTGATAATGAGGCTGAGTTTAAGCTTTGGTGTGAAGGCCGCACTGGCTATCCACTTGTTGATGCTGCCATGCAACAGCTATTGCAAACTGGTTGGATGCACAATCGTTTGCGAATGGTAGTGGCAAGTTTCTTAACTAAACATCTTTTAATCGACTGGCGTAAGGGCGAGCAGTTTTTTATGCAGCACCTTATTGATGGTGATTTAGCCTCGAATAATGGCGGCTGGCAATGGGCGGCAAGTACAGGCTGTGATGCACAGCCTTATTTTAGAGTGTTTAATCCTATTACTCAAAGTGAACGCTTTGATCCAAGTGGTCAATTTATTCGTAAATATCTGCCTGAATTAGAAAAAGTCCCAGATAAACACATTCATTTTCCTCATACCTATTTAGCAGCAACGGGGCAAAGTGAACACTGTTACTGGCCGGCAATTGTTGATCATAAAGCAGCACGAGCTAGGGCTTTAGATGCATTTAAGGTGTGATATGGATAACCAATTATCAGTCGATAAATTTGTAGAAATATATCAAAAGCTTGATAAAAATAACCTTGAGTTATTAACCGAAATTTACGCAAAAAATATACAATTTATAGATCCGCTGCACGAAATTAATGGTCTAGAAGATTTAAGGCGTTATTTTTGTGGTTTATACAGTAATGTTAAGGATTGTCGATTTGACATAACCGATTCATTTACCAACGATAATAACGCATTTGTGTATTGGACAATGTATTACTCTCATCCAAAACTGAATGCCGGTAAAACCATCACAGTGCAAGGGCACAGCAAGTTGGTATTTGAAGGCGACAAGATTGTAAAACATCGAGATTACTTTAATGCTGGTGAGCTGTTATACAAGCATATCCCATTACTAGGTAATATCATTAATTTTATTGATAAAAGGGCTGGTTAACTATGATTACCCTTATTACAGGTGCAACGTCGGGTATTGGTGAACAACTTGCTATTAAGTATGCCGAGCAGGGTGATACAGTGATTGCCTGCGGGCGTAATACGCAAAAACTTGCTGAACTAGGTAAACACAACAACATAGAAACCTGCCAATTTGACGCCACTAATTTACAAGATATAAAAGCGGCAACGTTAGGGTACACTCAATTTGACCGCGTAATTCTCAATGCTGGCAACTGCGAGTATATTGACGATGCACGTAATTTTGATAGCGCCTTATTTGAGCGCGTTATTAACGTTAACTTGTTATCAATGGGTTACTGCTTAGAGGCGCTTTTACCAAAAATAGTCTCTGGCGGGCAATTAGTAATGGTTAGTTCAAGTGTTACTTATTTACCATTACCACGTTCAGAAGCCTACGGTGCATCAAAGGCAGGCGTTAGCTATTTAGCTAAGAGCCTAGCGGTAGATTTAACTGATGTTGATGTGACATTAGTACACCCTGGTTTTGTAAAAACCCCTTTAACTGATAAAAATGATTTCCCTATGCCGATGGCTGTTACAGCCGAAAAAGCAGCTGACTATATAATAAAAGGCGTCGCTAAACGCCGCAAAGAAGTTCATTTCCCCTATCGTTTTACACTTATACTTAAAGCATTGCGAATATTGCCACTTTCGCTTTGGCTTAAAATTGCAAAAGGATTAACCCGTTGAAAAAAATAGCAATAATTGGGACTGGCGTATCAGGTTTAACCTGCGGACATTTACTGCACAAGCATTACGATGTCACATTATTTGAAAAAAATGATTATATTGGTGGTCACACCGCAACTGTAGATGTAGAGCACAGCGGTATTAATTACGCGGTAGATACGGGGTTTATTGTATTTAATGATAGAACGTACCCTTATTTTGAAAAGTTGCTTGAACGCATTGGTGTAAAACGTAAACCGACACAAATGAGTTTTAGTGTGCATAACGAAGCAACCGGCTTTGAATACAATGGGCATACATTTAGTAGTTTATTTGCTCAGCGCAGAAATATAGTTAGACCTAAATTTTGGCGTTTATTATATGACATCGTGCGTTTTAATAAGTTATGTAAGGCTTTGCACGCAAAAGGTCACTACACAGAGCAATCACTAGGTCAATTATTACAACAACATCGCTTTAATGATTTCTTTAAATACCACTACATTTTACCTATGGGTGCTGCCATTTGGTCTACTAGCATTAAAGAAATGGAAAATGTAGGGGTTGAGTTTTTTGTAAAGTTTTTCTTTAATCATGGTTTGCTAGACATTACCAATAGACCTCAATGGTACGTTATTCCCGGTGGCTCGCGAGAATACATTAAGCCTTTAATTGCCGGTTTTGCCGACAACATAAAACTTAACAGTCACATTAAGTCTGTCACTAGAAACGCAGAAGGCGTAACAATTACCTTTGCAGATGATCAGCAAGCACAGTTTGATAAAGTCATTTTTGCCTGTCACTCTGATCAAGCTTTAGCTTTGCTTGGCGATCCTTGTGAGCAAGAAACCACTGTTTTAGGTGCTATCCCGTACACAGAAAATTCAGTAGTACTTCACACTGATGAATCATTATTACCGGATAGAAAAGCTGCATGGGCAAGTTGGAATTATTTACTCAATAATAATACCGATAAAGCGGCGGTGGTTACGTATCAAATGAATATACTGCAAGGGATAGAATCAGATACACAGTTCTGCGTTACCTTGAACCACTTAGAAGGTATTAATCAGAGTAAAATTTTACGTGAATTTACCTATCACCACCCTGTATTTAACCAAGAGTCTATTGCCGCCCAACAGCAAAAACATACCGTTGATGGACAAAATAACACGTACTTTTGCGGAGCGTATTGGTACAACGGTTTTCATGAGGATGGTGTGCGCAGCGCCGTTGATGTGGCCAAGCAACTTGGAGTAGAGTTTGACTAACGCAGTGTATTTAGGCGATGTTAAACATCGCCGTTTTGCTGTTAAACACCACGCGTTTAATTACCCGCTTTATATGATGTGGGTTGACTTAAATAACATCGAAGCACTTAACGGGGTACATAAACAACTTGGTACCACAGGATTTAAGGCTTTAAAATTTAAACAGTCTGATTATTTGAAAGGATTGGCGAATACTGACAATAACCCCATTGTAGAGCGTGCTCACGGTCAGTTAGCTGCGCTAGGGGTTACAGAAAAGTTCAGTCATGTTTATATGTTAGGGCAGTTACGCTGCTTGGGTATTTACTTTAGCCCCGTTAACTTTTATTTTTTTGGCCATGATGATAATCAATTTAGCTACATGGTCGCTGAGGTGAGTAATACCCCATGGAATGAACGACATTACTACTTGGTTCCACTACAAAAAAAAGTGAACTTTAAGAAAGTTTTTTCCGTATCACCTTTCATGAACTTAGATATGAACTACCATTGGACTGTTCGACAAAAGCAAGACAATATACTGATACGTATAGAAAATAAGCGTGATGACGAATTACTTTTTGACGCATCACTAAGGTTACAGCGTCAAACACTGAGCTGTGAACAAATGAGTAAATTGCTTAAGCGTTTTCCAGCAATGACATGGTCTATTTTCAAAGGTATTTATTATCAAGCGTTTAAACTATTTGTTAAAAAAGTCCCATTTTTAGGTCATTCAGGTAGATCATGATTTTTTATTAATTTATGTTGTTTAACAAGTAATAACAATAATATAGGTAAGTGTATGGAAAAGGTATCGAGCTTACGCGTTCAAGAACGCACAAGTTGGTTTACTAACTTATACAAGAAGTTAGTATTCAAAGCGTTCTCGTCTATTGAAACAGGCCAAATAGTGCTTGTAGACAATAATCAGCAGTCTGTATTTGGCGATATGTCATCAGAGCTTAAAGTAACGGTAACCGTTAATGATACTGCTATGTATAAAGCATTTGCGCTCTCGGGAAGTATTGGCGCGGGAGAATCTTACATATTAGGGCAGTGGCAGTGTGATAACTTAACTCGGTTGATAGAAATTTTTGCAATTAACCAAGACCAACTAGACGCATTTGAAAAGAAATTCGCTTTTTTTAGTAACATTGCTCATCGTATAAACCACATTAAAAATAAAAACTCTCACTCGGGCTCTAAAAAGAATATTGTTGCACACTACGACTTAGGCAATGACTTATACGAGTCTTTTTTAAGCAAAGAAATGCTTTATTCAAGTGCCGTATACCCAAGTAAAGACGCCACCCTCGAGCAAGCACAGCAATACAAACTTCAGCGTATTTGTGAACAAGTCGAGTTACAACAAGGCGACACCGTCATTGAAATTGGTACAGGTTGGGGAGCATTTGCAATATATGCGGCTACTCACTACGACTGCCATGTAACAACCACTACCATCTCTGATGAACAGCACGATTATGTTGCAAATAAAATTAAAGAGCTTGGGCTTGAAAACAAAATAACTTTACTCAAACAAGATTACCGTTTACTAACCGGTAAATACGATAAGCTAGTATCAATTGAGATGATAGAAGCGGTTGGTCATGAGTACTTGCCTAGTTTTTTCACTCAGTGCGGTCAGCTATTAAAAGACGACGGTGCTATGCTTATTCAAGCAATTACAATTAGCGACCAGCGTTACCAGCATTATTTAAAAAATTCTGACTTTATTCAGCAATATATTTTCCCTGGTGGGTGTTTGCCTTCGCTCAACGAAATGAGTGAGCAAATAAAAAATCATACCGATATGAATATCCACACAGTTAGCGATATTGGTGCTCACTACGCAAGAACCCTTGCTGATTGGCGAGATCGTTTCATTGCAAGTTGGCCAAACCTCGATAGTAATAAATTTGATGAGCGATTTTATCGTCTATGGCTATTTTATTTTGCTTATTGCGAGGGCGCATTTAGAACTCGCGCAACAAGCACCGTGCATTTAATGGCACGCAAACCCCGTTTTACGAGTAGTAATGATGAGATTGCACTCGCTTATTAATTTTGTACTGTTTCAAGTAGTGTGGTTTTTATGCCTACTGCTTGAACAGCATTCAATTGTCTATTCAACAGTAGTCATTGCATTAATGTTTTATTTGTCAGCGCAAAAAAAACAGGATGCTTTTTTGCTTCTAAAGTGCTTACCACTAGCCTTACTAAGTGAATTTATCGCGGTTAAGTTCGGTCTGATTGAATTTAAAGTAGCGCCATTTCCGCTTTGGTTAGTGTTTTTATGGGCTGCTTTATTGCTATGTATTAACACCTCAATGTCGTTTTTAACAACCCTCAAACCTTGGCAAGCGTTTATTGTATGTTTAGCGTTTGCACCAGGAAGTTATTGGGCGGGGGCGCGATTCGACGTGTTAGAACTCGGCTTGCCGCTATGGCAATTTTGGCCTTTATACGGTGCTTTATGGGCTGCAACGTTTAGCGTTATTTTATTTATTAACGGTAAAATTGGCGCGTTTATTAAGCAATAAAACAATTGTATTTACTGCTTGGAGCTGATTATGAAAACGCTTTTAAATTTAGTACTAATTTATGCCCTGTTTAACCATGCTGCTTATGCTGATACCCAGTTTAACAAAGTGGGCGAGGCACGTATGGAATACCTTTTTTGGGATGTTTATGATGCAACGCTTTTTACTCCCTCTGGATCTTATAGTCCCAAGCAAACGCCGGTTAAATTTACTTTAACTTACCTGCGCGACTTTGATGCTAAAGACATTGTAAAAGCCACTAAAGAGCAATGGCAATATTTAGGTAAATCACAATTATCAGCTCGCTATGCAGATAAATTATTAGCCATATGGCCAGACATTAAAAAGGGTGAATCGTTAACCTTACTGACCGATCAGCAAGGACGCAGTATTTTCTTTCACAATGACAATGAAATAGGCCGCATAGAAGACACCACTTTTGCAGATGACTTCTTAGCTATTTGGCTAAGTGAGAACACCTCAGAACCATCGATTAGAAATCAACTTTTAGGGATTTAATATGATTAATCTAAAACGTATCAAAGTAACTTTGCTACTGGTAGTAAGCTTCTTTATTGCAAGTTGTTCAGCGCCGAGTGTAGAGCATTACAAAGGCTCAGAACCTAATTTCGATTTTAAGACTTTTTTTAGCGGCGATTTAAAAGCCTACGGTGTTGTACAAGACTTTAAAGGCGAATTAACCCGAAAGCTTGTTGTAGACTTGAGCGCTACGTGGGATGGCAACCAAGGCGTTATTGAGGAAGACTTCGTTTATGATGACGGCGAAACCCAAAAACGTATTTGGAAAATAACCTTAAACGACGACAACACGTTAACCGGTACTGCTTCTGATGTTTTAGGCACGGCCACAGGCAAAAGTGATGGCAGTGTTTTTCATTGGAACTACAATGTAGAAATTCCTTACGATGGCAGCACTTTTGAAGTTAACTTTGATGATTGGATGTATTTAGTCACCAATACGCGCTTGATAAACCGCACATCTATTGTTAAGTTTGGCGTTGAGGTCGGGGAAGTGACTTTAGTAATAGAAAAAATATAGCGACTCATCACAGTGCATAGCTGCACTATATTTGTGCTTAAATTAAGTTTTTGTTAACCCAACTCGCTGTATTTTACAGTGAATTATTATAATTTTACTAATTTTTTAGTATTTTAGATAAAAAACGTAATTTGCTGTTGCTAACTCTTCGAAAATGCATAAAGATAGGATTTGCGAAGGCAAAATAATAACGAATAGGAATCTAATAATGAACAAAGCTCAACTAGTTGAAAAAATCTCTACTGACGCAGAAATCTCTAAAGCAGCCGCTACACGTGCACTTGATGCATTCACAGGCGCTGTAACTTCTTCACTAAAAGAAGGCAACTCTGTTGCATTAGTTGGTTTTGGTACTTTTTCAGTTAAAGAACGTGCTGCTCGCACAGGTCGTAACCCACAAACAGGTGCAGAAATCCAAATTTCAGCAGCGACTATTCCAAGCTTTAAACCAGGTAAAGGTCTTAAAGACCAAGTAAACCTATAAGGTTTAGGTTTATAAAAATAATAAAAGGGCTATTAAGCCCTTTTTTTTTGCCGTAAATTTAACGCTTATTTAGCTTTAAGCGCCTTATCTCCGCGACCAATGCCGACCGCGCCAGAGCGAACCACTTCTATAATGTCTGTTTCATGACGTAAGGTATCTAAAAACGACTCTATTTTATCGGTACTGCTTACCAATTGTAGGCTGTAACTTTGACGCCCCATATCTAAAATAGCGCCCTGAAATACATCTACAACCCGCGTTACAGCAGCTCGCGTAGCTTCATCTTGAGCAAATACTTTTACTAATAACAGTTCGCGCTCTATGTGGCTCATTTCGGTTAAATCAATCACCTTAAGTACATCGACCAGTTTATTTACCTGTTTGGTGATTTGCTCAACAATTCTATCATCGCCTTTAGTGGTGACAGTAATACGCGAGAGTGATTCATCATCAGTGGTTCCAACAGTTAAACTATCAATGTTGTAAGCTCGCTGAGAAAAAAGCCCCACTATACGTGATAACGCACCGGGTTCATTTTCTAATAATATAGATAATATACGACGCATTATGCCTTTACTCCTTTTCTTAACCACATTTCATCTATGCCACCGTGCTTAATTTGCATCGGGTAAACATGCTCTTTTTCATCTACTAAAATATCTAAAAACACTAATCTATCGGTTATCGACATGGCTTTGTCTATTGCTGGCTGTAATTCATCCAGTGTATTGACTCGTATTCCTACATGGCCGTAGCTTTCTACAAGTTTTACAAAGTCAGGAAGTGATTCCATATAGGAAGAGGAGTGTCTGCCGCCATAAATCATATCTTGCCATTGTCTAACCATACCTAGTGAACGGTTATTTAACGAGATCACTTTTACCGCTAAGTTGTATTGTAAACAGGTCGAAAGTTCTTGAATGTTCATTTGAATAGAGCCATCGCCAGTCACACATAAAGACTCTTTATCCGGAAAGGCGAGCTTAACCCCCATAGCTGCTGGTAAGCCAAAGCCCATGGTGCCTAAGCCACCTGAGTTGATCCACTGACGAGGGTGCTTAAATGGGTAATACTGCGCTGCAAACATTTGGTGTTGGCCCACATCTGAACTGACATAAGCATCACCATTAGTCGCTTTATAAATAGCCTCTATAACTGCTTGAGGTTTAATTTTATCGCCATCGGTATTGTAGTTTAAGCATTTTTGTTCGCGCCAACTGATCACCTGTCGCCACCAATCTTCTTGTGCACTGCGGTCTATTTTTATTGGGCTTTTATCTATAGCAGTTTGTAACTGTTCAAGTACCGTGGCTAAACAGCCAACAACCGGAATATGTGCTTTTATGGTTTTGGAAATTGAAGTCGGATCGACATCTACATGCACGATAGTGGCATTAGGGCAAAACTTTTGTACGTTATTGGTAACTCGATCATCGAATCGTGCGCCAAGGGCTAAAATAACATCAGCATTGGCCATGGCTTTATTTGCCTCTAATGTACCGTGCATACCCAACATACCAATAAAGTTAGGGTGAATGCCTGATATACCGCCTAGTCCCATTAGGGTATTGGTAATAGGGGCATTAAGCGATTCGACTAAATGGGTTAGTTGTTCTGATGTATTTGAAAGCACAATTCCGCCACCAGAATAAATAACCAGCTTTTTCGCTTCTAAAATAGCAGTAACGGCCTTACGAATTTGTTTAGAGTGACCCTTGGTATTAGGGTTGTAGGTTCTGAGTTCTGTTGCCGCTGGAAAGTTGTAAGCAAAGGTTAGCTCAGGGTTAAGCATGTCTTTAGGAAGTTCAACGACAACTGGGCCTGGGCGACCTGAGCTGGCAATATAAAAGGCTTTAGCAAGAATATTGGGGATTTCACTAGCGCTTCTACAATTAAAGCTATGCTTTACAATCGGGCGAGAGCAGCCAACAATATCCGTTTCTTGAAACGCGTCATCGCCAATTAAGTTGGTTGGCACCTGACCTGATAACACCACCATCGGAATAGAATCCATATACGCAGTTGCTATGCCTGTTACACAGTTTGTTGCCCCTGGTCCAGAAGTGGCAAGTACAACACCGACTTCACCGGTTGCTCTTGCGTAACCATCGGCCATGTGTGTGGCGGCCTGTTCATGACGGACTAAAATATGTTCAATATCATCTTGCTGAAATAGCGCATCATATAAGTCTAATACTGAGCCACCGGGGTAACCGAATATATACTTAACGTTTAACTCTTTTAATGACTTAACAACCAATTCAGAGCCATTATATTCTTGTTTACTCATCCTCATTCCTCTGTTGA
Organism: Pseudoalteromonas sp. 23_GOM-1509m; assembly: GCF_000518425.1. Lineage (NCBI taxonomy): Bacteria > Pseudomonadati > Pseudomonadota > Gammaproteobacteria > Alteromonadales > Pseudoalteromonadaceae > Pseudoalteromonas > Pseudoalteromonas sp. 23_GOM-1509m. Next base: position 20,386 of record NZ_KI912436.1, on the reverse strand, counting down.
CTGATTTATGCAAAAAAAAACCCCCGCGTAGTGCGAGGGTTTTAAAAAGCATGTTTCACCTTTTAATACATCCCCGCTGGGCTTATCACTAAGACCAGTACGAGTAAGACTAAAAGACGAAATTGTGTGTTCATGATGTTTTGCTCTTTAAAATAAAATGCTGTTTAAATTACAATTTTTGTATGTGGTTATTTTTAAGGCTTTTGCGCGCTCATGTCAACCCAAAACTAAAGTTTTTGGATTAAAAATTCATTTTTATATCTTTTTTAATCTTAAATTCTAATTGTTGTGAAATATTCTCACGTTAAAAGCAGAAATTATGCATTTTTAATTTTAAGGAGTAGGGGGCTTAAATACACATTAATTACATTAAAGTGATACAAGCGGTTTTGAGCAGGCATAAAAAAAGCCAACAGATGTTGGCTTTATAATTCAATTATACTGTTACAGACGGTCGATTACCGACTGAGTGAAGTCAGTTGTACCATGGCTGCCGCCTAAATCGCGAGTAGTACGGTCGCCTGATTTAATCACATCTGCCACTGCGCTACGAATGCGCTCTGCCGTATCGCCCATATTTAAATGCTCTAGCATTTGAATAGACGCTAAAATAACTGACGTAGGGTTTGCTAGGTTTTTACCTGCAATATCAGGTGCGCTACCGTGAACAGCTTCAAAGATAGCCGCATCTTCACCAATGTTAGCACCAGGCGCCATGCCTAAACCACCAACTAAACCAGCACATAAATCAGATAAAATATCGCCGAATAGGTTAGTCGTTACAATTACGTCAAACTCTTCCGGTGTCATTACTAGTTTCATACAGGTTGCATCAACAATCATTTCAGTTGATTCAATCTCAGGGTAACGTTCAGCCACTTCACGAGCAACTTTTAAGAACAAACCCGATGTTGATTTTAAAATATTTGCTTTATGAACAGCGGTTACTTTTTTGCGACCTTCGCGTACAGCTAGCTCATATGCAAAAGTAACGATTTTTTCAGCGCCTTCACGCGTGATCACAGACATTGCCTCAGCTTCGTTGCCATCAGCACTCACTACTTGACCTGCACCTGAATACATACCTTGGGTATTTTCACGAACAGTAATAATATCAATGTCATCGTAACGTGCTTTAGTACCTGCGAACGACTTCACAGGACGAACATTAGCGTATAAACCAAACTGCTTACGAAGTGTTACATTGATTGATGTAAAGCCTTCGCCTACAGGGGTCGTTAATGGACCTTTTAAAGTGATTTTATTTTTAGCAATCGTGTCAATTGTTTCTTGTGGAAGCAATTCGCCCGTTTTTTCAAGCGCAGCGAGGCCAGCGTCAACAAATTCATAATCAAAATCGCATCCTGCGGCTTTTAGTATTTCAAGTGCTGAGTCGATAATGCTTGGGCCGATGCCGTCGCCTTTGATCACTGTTATGGTTTGTTTGGCCATGAACTTTTCCTTTAAAGATTTGGATACACACATAAATAAAAAATACTCACAGAGTTTAGACTACTTATATGACAGGGGTGCTAAATTTAAGCCGGCATTTATACCAATTTATTGAACATTTTGCCAGTTTATACTGCAAATACAGGGTATAACTTTAATTTATAGTGATAATAAGTCAGCTAAATACTATTGTGCAGACCTAATTGCTGCAGGGATTGATAAAAAATGGCCTCACTTTTCCAACCATGGCGGGTGAGTTGTTGATTTAATATCTGCTGTTGCCATGCTGTTAATGGCTGGTTAGGTTTAAGTACGCGCTGGGCTACAACTTTCAAAGCTGCCCACAACTTAGCGCTATCATCGAGCTGCTTTTTAGGCAATGTTTCAGCTTTTAATAACGCTATTGCCCAAGGGTCGCTACTAAGTAATTCATTAAGCTCATTAGTTAAATGAGGGGTATCAACATTGTTTATGCCAAAAAATGTGCATATTGGCGTATCTAAGGATTTATTCGGTGTTTGGTCTAAGGTGATTTTTCTAGAAACTTCTGGGCTGTAATTAATTAATAGATAATATAAATAGGCATATAGGCTCAAACTAATGCGTTCACTTTGCAAATTTTTATCGTGTTTTACTAACAGCTCTACAATGTTGACTAAACAACCCATGCGGGTACACAAAAATGTATGTAAAGGATGGGCAATACTATTTACTAACTGCTCGAAAACCATGCCTTGAATAATCGCAGGGGCCTTATCGTAACCGACCATAGACAAGCTATGCCTTAAATCTTTTGCCGGTTGCAGCTCTTTATTATACTGTTTTACTGCATGGCACACTGATTTTATAACATTAGGATAAGGGGTAAGTAATGTATTTAATGCTTTGTAACTGTACTCTTGTTGGTTTTTTATTTGTTTAACTAATTCGTACAAAGAGGACTGTGTATTGTCACTCTTATGAACAATATGCAGGTACTCACTGTCCCAAACTTTTAAAAACAAGCGCTCGTCATTACACGGCCATGCCTTTAAGCCATCCTCTAATGATGCTTTTATTCGATACCAGGCCATTTTTGTATTGGCATTATTAACGATAATATGACGGCCTGCCGAATCTGTAGCCAAATAAATCATTGTTTGGTCAGCATAAACCACTTGGCTACCTGGTACATATTCGCCAACGTGTGCCACTAAGCCTTTTAATAATCCCTGTGCAAATGAGTTGGGGGTTCTTACGTACATATCAGCTACGGCTTTATAAAAACTAATATGCTGCTGTTTTGCGTTGCAGGTTACGTTAAGCGCCAAAATATTTGCCAGAGCAACCAATACACTGGCTCCGTCATAAAGCATGACTTTAGGCGTGTTTAATAATGCGTGTTTGTATTTGGCTAGTTTAGCTAAAATATGGGCAATTTGATGTGCTGGTTGTTGTGATGTCAATATCACTTTGGCAGCGAGTTTATGGCGTAACTGCCACATTTTAGTGTCGGTATTAGTAAATGTTTGCTGTTGGGCTAGTTTATTCAACTGATTAGCAACACAAATGTGTTCCACCAATGAGGCACTGATATAAAGCTCTGTTAAGTGTTTATCGTAATTTTGGCTAGCACTTAATGCACAAGTTAAAACACATTGATTAACCACTAAATTGGTTGCAAAGCTATAGTGTGTTTTATACAAATTGAGCTGAGCTTGTAACGCTGCTGGGTTTTGTTTATATAACGCTGCGTATTGCTCTGCAAGTTTACAAACAATCGGGTAAAAAGTATGCCACTGGTTTTTATTATTGTGAGATGCTAAAAGCAACTGTGTGCTTTCGAGTAGCTTTTTTAGGTTACCCGACAGTGGTGCTTCCATTAAATTGTTCCATCATTTTGCTCAAGGTATTTTTCATAAGCACTTGGGCCCCACATTATTAGTTGGCCGTTTTTAAATAATAACCCGGTACATTCATCCATGGTGGTAATGCCATCCGAGGTTTTATGTTGTGTACGATAAAATATAACTTGCCACACCTGTTCACCATCGCGCTTGGCGTAGGTTAAATCTGGGCTGCCTAAATATTCAAGCACAGCATTTAGCGTAAAAGCATCTTCTAAGCGCAGTTTTTCAATATAGCGTTTATTGAATGCTTCGCGGTCTTGCCAAATCATTGCTTGTGGATCGTCTTTATAAAACATAATAACCGACGTGGCTATCAGTGCATATAAACCTAATCCCAATATCAAATACCTAAAAAACTTTTTAAACATTGCCTACCCAGACCAATATAACTATTACTAGTATACGTATTGCGATCGTTCAGTGCCATTAACTTGCGACTAATTAAGCCTTAACTGCTTTAAACTAAAGCCTAAGTGGATATCAGTACGCAAACTCACCAATTGTTTAGAAATAACAAACATATCCATATCATCAGCAAGCTTTTTTTGTAAGCGCGCACTTAATGATTCATCGCTTAATGCCTCTTCGAGAGTGTTGTACTGATTCACCAATTGTTGCGCCGATTTAACACCAATGCCTTTAACACCTGGAATGTCATTGGTTTTGTCTCCTGCCAGGGCCCAAAAGTCTATGAGTTTGTGTTGTGCCACGCCAAAACGTTCTTGGATATGCTGCTGTGTGAGCTGTTGTTTTTTAAAGTAATCATACACTTCAATTTGCTCATTTAAATGCGGTAAAAACCCTTTATCGGTAGAGACAATAGTGTTATTTATCTGATTGTTGGCGGCTTTATGGGCTAATGTTGCAATAATGTCATCGGCTTCATCGTTAGTCGGCTCAAATACCACAATGCCGGTTTCTTCAATGGCCGCTTTAAAATGTGGCAAGGCTTCTTTTAACGTTTGTGGCATCGGGGCGCGCGAATGTTTGTAATCTTTGTAAAAGTGATAGCGCCAACTTTTATCGCCATCAAATACAGCAATTGCATGGGTTGCATTAGTGGTTGTTATGAGTTTTTTGCAGGCATGTGCTACTCGAGCGCAGCATGCTTTTAACATATGTTCGTCGCTGTGATGCGTTTGGTTAGCATCAACAGCATAGATGCGCCTAATTAAATTAAGCGCATCAATAAGAAGTAAATGGGGATTCAATTATAAACTCACGCTTTTATTGTATAACAAGGAATATACTTACTGCCAGGGAGTTTCATTCTACCTTGTTCTACAAACGCTTGTAAAAGTGTGTCCATTGCTTTCATTAAATCAGGCTCGCCACTGAGGACATACGGGCCGTCTTTTTTAATCGCATTTAAACCTTCTTCTTTTACATTTCCCGCCACTATTCCCGAAAACGCACGGCGTAAATTAGCCGCTAACTGTTGTTTGGGTTGATCAAGGTGTAAATCAAGCGACGCCATAGCCTCATGAGAGGGGTAAAAAGGTTGCTGAAAATCACTGTCTATTTTCAAGGTCCAGTTAAAGTAATACGCATCTCCTTGGCTTTTACGGTATTCGCGTACACCATTCATTGCCGACTTTAACTTTTGGCTTACTAATTGAGGATCATCAATAATCACTTCAAATTTATCTAGGGCTGCATCGCCTAAAGTCATTTGAATGAATTGACACAGCTCCTCAAAGTAAGCTTCACTTTGTTTTGGACCGGTAAGAATAACAGGTAAACATTGCTTTTCGTTTTCAGGGTGCAACAAAATACCTAATAAATACAATAGTTCTTCAGCTGTGCCTGCACCACCAGGAAAAATAATAATGGCATGAGCGGTGCGAACAAAGGCCTCAAGTCGCTTTTCAATATCGGGTAAAATAACCAGTTCATTCACAATCGGGTTAGGTGGCTCAGCTGCAATAATACTAGGCTCAGTTAAACCTAAATAACGGTTGTTAGTTATACGTTGTTTGGCATGACCAATAGTGGCGCCTTTCATCGGGCCTTTCATTGCACCAGGCCCACAGCCAGTACAAATATTTAATCCGCGTAAGCCTAATTCGTAACCTACTTGTTTAGTGTATTTATATTCTATTTCGTTAATAGAGTGGCCGCCCCAGCATACAATCATGTTAGGTTCACTATTTACTTTAAGAGCGTCGGCATTTCTAAGCATGTCAAAAACCATGTGGGTAATGGCTTTAGTTTCTTGGAGGTTTTTTTCATACTTTTGGCAAATAAATAAGATATCGCGAATAACCGAAAATATGTGCTCATGTATGCCGGTGACTATGTGGCCGTCAACGAAGGCCGTTTGCGGCGGGTTCTCTAATTCAATTTTAATACCGCGTTCACGGCTTACCAAACGAATATCAAAGTCTTTATGTTTTTCGTATATATCGTTACTTACATCGGTATGGCTGCCTACATTAAGCACAGCTAAAACACAATTTCTGAATAACCTGTAGCGTTCGCTTGTTGATGACTGTTCTAGTAGGTCTACTTCTAGCTGCGATAATAAATCTAATACCCCTGTTGGGTTTAACTGTATTAGCATCGGCATTCTCCTTGATACTTCTTGGGTAAATTTACTGCGTAATTATGCCTTGTACTCAAAGGTAGAAATGCATAACACTATTTACTAATGCACAGACGATCCCGGCCTGAATTTTTAGCATCGTATAAAGCTTGATCGGCTCTATCAAATGCTTTTAGAGGGGTATCACCCTCTTTAAATTGGGTTGCGCCTAGCGAAACAGTAATTTCAATTTGTTTGTCTTTAAATTTAAACGGTATCTTTTTAATAGACTGTCTTAATTTATTGAGGTGCGCTGTCGCGTTTTCAAGTGAAGTGCGTGGCATTAATAGCACAAACTCTTCGCCGCCATAGCGTGCAATAAAGTCTGATTGCCTAATCGACTTTTGCAGTGCTTTGGCAATAACTTGTAAAGTAATATCGCCCGCAGTATGGCCAAATCGATCGTTGATTGATTTAAAATGGTCGACGTCTATAACAACTAGCGTTATGTCTGACGGTTGTTCGTTAAATAAATTAATTTCGTGGTTGTAACGCTCATCAAATGCCGCGCGATTAGGCAGTTTTGTCAGGCTGTCGAGTAAGCTTTTAAACCGTTGCTCATTTAAACGTTTTTTATAGTTACTGACTTTGTTTTCTAAGCTATTAATTCTTTCATTTATTTGTGTAAAGCTGGCAACTAAAATTCTGCGATCTTTTTGTTCGAGTTGCTCTTTTTCTAAAATATCTGCACTGAGTGAGCGTAACTCGTTTTCAACTAGCTGCTTTAACGCTGTGATTGAGGTCGCATTTTTTGTTTGTGTATTTAAACTTTCTAGCTTTTCACCAATGCGTTGATTTATTGAGTCAAATTCAACATTCATTGATTCAGAGTGTTCACTGGTTGATACCAATGAGCGATGCAGCTCCTCAAGTGTTTGGTTTAATGAAGCTAAAAAGCTTTGCGCTGATTCACGTTCAACGTGAATACTTTTAACAATTAAAGTAATCACATCTATTGCGGCATCAAGTAACTGGTCAACGGCTTTATTTTTAGCAATGCGTTTTTTTATTAAATACAGTGATTCGTTGGCTTCTTCTTCTAGCACGAGCTCACTAACTAATTTAAAAAGCTTTTCAGTGAGCACACTTAGGTTGGGTGGTTCAAAGGTTTTATTGCTTTTAGCAATTAAAGCTTGATGATAAAAGGTGATCAATTGGTTTAATATTGGGATAAACCCATGCACCGATTGTATATCGTCAAGTTGGTTATCTAATAAATGACGCAGCGTTCTGCGGGTTTCGTCAGGCAGGCCTTTCGTTTGTTGTAACTGTTTTCCTGCATTTTGTACGCTGGTTAACAGGTCGCGTTGATGCGCTAGTTGAATCGCTTCCTGATTTTTTAGCAAGGCCAAAATATCATCTACCAAAGGAGAGAAGTCTTCAAAATCCATTCCTTTGTTTAATGCGCTACGGAACTTTGCTAGGCGGTTATCAAGCTCAATATCAAGTCCTTTACAGCTTAAAGATAACTTAGCCGCAAAGTTAGAAAGGGTGTCAACTTGATGTTTACGAGCGCTTTCTATTACTTTTCTACTGTCAATTGCTTGTTTTAGTTTTTGTTCCACCGTATTGGAGCTCCTAGACACCTACACACCATTATTTTAATACCTTTATTGGTTTAGTTTACAACAAAAACATATTAATAGTAGGTATGAGATCAAAAACTTAATGTTTTTAGCAACAAAATACGAACGATCTTAAATATAAGTGTATTTATCGCTTTTAATTCACTTTTAAAATGGGTCTTGTTAATCTTGGTACAACAATACGTTATATAAAAAAGAGCCTTTATGAAAAAGCTACTTGCCTTATCAATTTTAGCTGCCTGTTCAGCACCGGTATTTGCCGACGTTAATTACGCTTTAAACATTTCTCAGCCAGAGCATCATTTAGGTGATGTGAACGTAGAATTTCCTAAAACGGCGCAGTCTTTCTTAGATGTGAAACTTCCAGCATGGCGCACTGGTCGTTATGAAATTTTAAATCTTGCCAATGGCGTTCGCTACTTTAAAGCCAGTGATGATGAAGGTAATGCATTAAAGTGGGAAAAGATTGACCACAGCACATGGCGCGTTCATTTAAATGAACCCACTGAAGTAAATATAGATTACCAAGTGTATGCCAATGAGCTAGGTAAGCGCGCCCGCCATATTGACGACAGCCATGCCTTTATTGATGCATCAGGCTTTTTTATGTTTAGCGAATCATTTCGCCAAGAGCCAGTAACGGTTGAATTAAACGTCCCTAAAGCATGGCGCTCTGTGTCAGGCATGGAAAATTATAAAAATAAGCACAGCTTTAAAGCCAGTGACTACGATGTATTAGTTGATTCGCCAATCGAAACCGGTATTAACGAGCTACGCACTTTTGAAGTTGATGGTCGTGAGTACGAACTGGTGGTATGGGGTGAGGGCAATTACGATATTGAACTGATGCTAACCGATTTGAAAAAGCTAGTGGCTACCGGCAATGTGATTTGGGACAGCTACCCGTATGAACGCTATGTATTTATGGTACATGCTACATCAGGCGCAAGCGGGGCAACTGAGCACTTAAACTCAACGATTATTCAGCGCCCACGTGACCGCTTTGCTAAACGTGAAGACTATTTAGGTTTTATAAGTACGGCAGCTCATGAGTTTATTCATACTTGGAATGTAAAAGCGTACCGTCCTAAAGGGCTTGCGCCATATGACTACACTAATATTAATTATTCAAAATTGCTATGGATAGCAGAGGGCTCTACCAGCTATTTTGAAGATCATTTATTAGTGCGTTCGGGTATTCAAACCAACGATGAGCTTTTTAAAGTATTAAGCAAAACCATTAACCGCCACCTCACTACCCCTGGGCGTGAAGTGCAAAGTGCCAGCGAAACCAGTTTTGATAAATGGATAAACCAAGGCGGCGATCACGCACGTAACTACAGCACTAATATTTATCTTGAAGGTTCATTATTGTCGATGGCGTTAGATATCGACCTACTTGAAAATAGCCAAGGTAAAATTAGCTACAGAGATGTACATAAAGCGCTTTATAAACAGCATAAATTACCGGCAGGGTTTACTGAGCAAGACGTACTGGCTATTTTAAAACAACTATCAGGGCGTGATTACAGCGCGTGGTGGCAGGCAAATGTTAGCTCACCAGCCAACCTTGATTTTGATGCACTGCTAGCAAAAGTAGGTTTAAGCTTTGAATTACCAGAAAAAGCCAAGGCCACACCAAGCTTAGATGCATTTACTAAAAATACTGGCGAGTTACTTACGCTTACCCATGTACGCCGCGATGGTGCAGCATGGCAAGGCGGCTTAACCACCGACGATAAACTCGTCGCTATTAATAAAAAGCATGTAGGTAAAGACTTAACAGCCAGCCTAGAAACCTTTAAAGCAGGCGATAAAGTCACTGTTGATTTTATTCGTCGTGATGCATTAATGTCGACTGAGCTTGTGTTGTCTGAAGATTTCGATAAACCTAAAAAAGTGGTTGCGAATAAAAATGCCACTGATGAGCAAAAAGCATTATTTAAAGCATGGATGGGTGTAGCGCATCCAAATGATGTGAAAAAAGACGACTAACATCGTATATCATATTGTTTAAAAAGGAGCTTAGGGTACAAACCCTGAGCTCCTTTTTTGTTTATTGGGCGCTATATTGTAACAATTTATCTCAGCGCAGTTGACCTTACTCATACTTAATGAGTAATCTGCAGGTTCAATAATAAAAGGGATTCTATAATGCGTTTAAAACCTCTTGTTGCCACTTTGGTAGCAACCTGTTCACTGGCACTTTCTTCTGCGGCCAATGCCGATGAAGGTATGTGGCAACCTCATCAGCTACCAGAGCTGGAATCAATTTTAAAAGCCAAAGGCCTTGAAATCAGTGTTGATTCAATTTCAAAATTAACCGAATTTCCAATGAATGCGGTTATTAGCTTAGGCGGATGTACAGCCTCGTTTGTTTCGCCAAAGGGCTTAGTTGTTACTAACCATCACTGTATTTATGGCTCAGTGCAATATAATTCAACGCCTGAAAACAACATACTTGAAAACGGCTTTTTAGCAAAAACACCGGCTGAAGATTTACCTGCTGCCCCAGGTTCGCGTGTGTACGTTACAGAAACAGTGACCAACGTGACTGATAAAGTAATTAGCGGCACTGACGAGCTAAGTGCAAAAGCACGCTACGATGCGTTAGAAAAAAATCAAAAAGCCCTCGTTGCAGAGTGTGAAGCCGATGAAAGCTACCGTTGTAATGTATATTCGTTTCATGGTGGTTTAGAGTTTTACCTTATTAAATCGCTGGAAATTAAAGATGTACGTTTAGCGTATGCACCTGCTATGGGCGTAGGTAAATACGGTGGCGATATCGATAACTGGATGTGGCCGCGTCACACAGGCGATTTTGGTTTTTACCGCGCCTATGTAGGTAAAGACGGCAAACCAGCAGAATACAGCGAAGACAACGTACCGTACGTGCCTGAGTCTTACTTAAGTGTAAGTGCTAAAGGCGTGCAAGAGGGTGATTTTGTCATGGTTACTGGCTATCCAGGACGAACCAATCGTTACCGTATTGCGGCAGAGGTCGATTATGTATTTAACGACAGCTACCCTAAAGCGCGCATGCACAATACTAAATACGTGTCATTAATTGAAGAAAACTCAGAAGATGGCAGTAAAGCGCGTATTGCTTACGAAAGCACCATAGCTGGTTATAACAACTACATTAAAAACTATGGCTCGATGATCGAAAGCTTTAAAAAAGGCACCATGTTTGAGCGTAAAAAGCAGTTTGAACAAGAACTTACAAGCTGGATAAACAGCGATAGCGAACGTAAACAGCGCTACGGTAACGTACTTAATGAGTTATCAGCACTTGTTGCACAATCGCAAGAGCACAGTGAGCGCGACCGTATGGTAGGCTATGTTCACCGTTCACAAATGATCAGCACGGCACGTCGTTTATACCGTTTAGCTTATGAAAAACAAAAGCCAAATAGCGAGCGTGAATCGGGTTATCAAGAACGTGATTTACCGCGTATTAAATCGGGTTTAGAGCGTATGTCACGTCGCTTTGACGCAAACGTAGATAAAGCCATATTACTGCACTTTTTAGAGCAATATGCAGCATTACCTAAAGCAGAGCGTTTTAGTGAAATTGATAAAGCCTTTGCTTTAGAAAATGGGTTTGATAAAGCAAAACAAAGTGCATTACTTGATGAAATGTACGCTAAATCAACGCTTGATAACGAAATTGTACGTAATTCATTATTTGAGCAAACGCTTAGCCAATTAAACCAAAGCCAAGACCCATTCATGCAATATGCAAAAGCCATATTCACGGTAATGAAAGCTGAGGAAGATAAGTCAAAAGCCCTTGCAGGTAAGTTACAAGCCGCTCGCCCAGAGTTAATGAGTGCGATTATTGCCTTTAATAAAGCGCAAAACAAACCGGTTTACGCCGATGCAAATAGCACATTACGTGTAACTTACGGCACGGTAGGCGGGTATTCTCCGCAAGATGGTTTAGTGGCCACGCCGTTTACCTCACTTGAAGGGTTGCTTGCTAAAAACACCGATGTTGACCCATTTAATGCGCCTAAAAAGCTGCAAGAGCAAATTAAAGCGAAGCTTTATGGTGATTACACTGGTGGCATGAATACTGTTCCGGTTAACTTTTTATCAAATGTAGACACGACAGGCGGTAACTCAGGTTCACCAACACTTAACGGCAAAGCAGAACTTGTAGGCTTACTGTTTGACGGTGTGTACGAAAGCATTATTGGTGATTGGGATTACAACCCAGAGCTAAATCGCTCAATCCATGTAGATTCACGTTACATGCTCTGGGTAATGGATAAAGTAGATAACGCACAAAACTTATTAGACGAAATGAAAATCGTAAAATAAGAAGCAGTTAAAATAACAAAAAGGCGCTCACCTTAACCGGAAGCGCCTTTTTTTGTTTAAACATTTTTGATTAATTTAACTTAGGGTACGGGCTACGGGCTACGGGTTACGGGTTACGGGTTACGGGGGGAGCTACTTTTTGACTTTTCACTGGCGCGTTTAAGACTGTGTGATGGTTTTGGTTTCTCATTTGCTGCTCATTCACTTCTCTTTGT
>NZ_KI912436.1:0-8274 GCF_000518425.1 Pseudoalteromonas sp. 23_GOM-1509m | reverse complement strand
GGAAGTTATAAAACAAAGCTATTTGATGGTTTTGGTTTCTCATTTGCTCCTCATTCACTTCTCTTTGTAGAATACGGTCTTTAAGTGATTTATGTACAAAGAGGGCGAAGAGACGCTGCGCTTTCAGAGGAAGGTATAAAACAAGGTTGTTTGGTGGTTTAGGTTACTAATTTACTGCTCATTCACTTCTCTTTGTGTAATAAGCTCCTTCAGTGATTGATTTACCATGAGGATGCAGAGACGCTGCGCTTTTTTAGGAGCAGGGTGCTTTTAAATATAAACTTTTTAATGATGGTAACTACGTTGCGTTTAATTTATTAAATGCCAACCAACATGATTTTACCTTGTGCCATGCCCTCAAGCTGACAACTAAAATCAATTCGCTTTTCAGCAGGCGTTTTATACAGCAAAGTGAGCTTACGAAAAGGCGTGGTAATCACTTTGACCGTTTTGATTTGTAAACTAACGCGTGTTCGTTTGTCTAAAAAGGCAAAAGCCGTTTCCGTTAACGCTTTTTTACATGCGCTTAATGCTGTATTCGTTACAACGCCCGATAATATTGAGTTACTGATATCTTCAGCCGACAAGCTGCTATAGCCACTTGCCATTACGCAGGCAGCATAAATATCAAGTATGGCAATGGCACGCACTTTTTGACTTTTTGGATCCTCATAAACAGCCATGACACAGGGGACTTTAGACTCATCAAATACCTGAGGTTGAATTGTGTTTACGATTAAGGACTGACTTATATGTTTATGAAACAAACGTTCTAATTGCGACAGTTTTGGTAACGCTAAATCACTGTTTAATTCAATTTCATCAGGGATGATTTCGTTATTTTCAATAAGCTGTACTAAAGGCAATAATTTATCGTGTAGTTGCGCGTCTGAGAAAGGCTTTGATAAAACAAAAGATGCACCAAAGCTAATAGCTTCTTCAATTTGAGACTTTTCATCAACAGTGGTCAGCATTGCTACTATTATATTAAGTTGCCTTTGCTTTATTGCACGTAATAACGTAACTCCACACATATCAGGCATATGCCAGTCTGTAAGGACAATATCGGGGTGCCAACTACCAATCAGCGTTAACGCAGATTTAGCATTGCTAGCTTTTTCTATTAATAACTTTCGATAGCCAAATTTTTCCAACCCTCGGCGTACTATTTCGAGTGTTGCTTGGCTGTCATCCACGATAAGTATTTTCACGCATGTTACTTTTTTTTAAATGTTGTTGTTATTATGGCAGATTTTTTTGACAGCGCTAAACTCTAGTAAATAAACACTTAATTTAAGATAATTTAATAATGCCATATGCCGTATTTCCGCCAGAGGTTTATCATTATATTGCTATAAATTTTGGGCTACTTATTTTAGCCGCGTGGTTTTATATTCTTTTACTGATACTCAGAGAGTTTAGGGCTTTTGCATTGAGTATGGTTAAAAGTAACGGCACAATGGATGATGCGACGTTAGCTATGTGCAGAGAGTCTGTTGAAAATGCCATGAGCTATGTTAACGATAATCGAAAAACTATCGCTGAGTTAATCAGTGTACAAATGCTGTTACAACAACAATTAACAGAGGTTACTTCATCAACCAAAGATCATGTTACCGAAAAAGAACAACAGCTAATTGATGATCTCAATAAAAAATTAAAACGCTCGCATCAGTTAATTCGCAAACTTAAAGGGGATCTCGATAAAAGTGTTGAAAAATTAAAAGTGACCCGTCAAAAGCTCTATGCACAATATGATGCAGTGACTGTGCTTCAAGAAGAAAAAGACCAGCTACAAGCAGATTATGAAGCGCTTAAAACCGCAAGCGAAAATAGTGATAAAACATCAAGCGCAGATACATCCTCAACGCCCGATCAAACAAGACTACTTAACACTTTAAACGAATATAAAAGGCAAATTGCAGAGCAAGACCAACTACTACAGCAATTGCAGTTACAAACAGACGGGCCAGAAAGTAGTGAGGAGTTAGACACACTAAAGCAAGAGCTAGAAAAAACTCAGTACGCACTTAAACACCTTACAAAAGAAAAAAAATTCATTGAAGGGCGCTATTTAGAAATGATGAAAAATAGCCAAAAGCCAAGTTAGCCAACGATTTTTTTCAGTCTGAGGCAGTACACGTTATGCCTGTGTTTTCTCATTCACTTCTCTTTGTAGAATAAGACCTTTTAGTGAACGTAAAAAAAGCCATATATTGCCCTGTAGAAGCGATTTCACATTGCGCCAGAGTTAAGCCTAAATAAGTATTTACCACCGAGGACACAGAGTTCACAGAGAAATGCTTAAAAAATATCAATCCACCTCTGTGTAGCGCAAAGCGCCTCGGGATTCTCTGTGGTGCAAAAACTGTTTTTATCAGTAAATGTCTTTTGTAGCAGCGATTTCATATCGCGTATTTATGGGCATTAGCATTTTACTCGCGCCTCGTAGCCCGAAGCCTCCCATCCACTTCTCTTTGTGTAATAAGGTCTTTAAGTGATTTATGCACAAAGAGGGCGAGGAGACGCTGCGCTTTTAGAGGAAGATATAAAACAAAGCTGTTTTTAGCTAGTCACTACCATATAGTGCAACGTTATCTTTGCTGAGTATGTAAGGTGACGATTTATAGTAAACAAAGAACCAGCCTAATATGGCTAATATTAAGCCTAAACCATATTCGCTAAAAATTGGAATATACATTATCAATGTAATTACGACCGCCGAATACAATAAAAATATAGCCCAGAATAATTTTGAGCTGATAAGTTTCAATCTCGTCTTGCAACTGGCACATTTAAAGTAAAATGGGAGTGCAGATAAAGAAAAGCTGAAAACATCTATTTTATGTTCACAGCGAGGACACAGACTCATAAATTTCCTTGTACTTTTAACGCCCCGCTAAAGGGCTGAAAATAGCTTGCTAAAATGTGAAGCGAAGCGGAACCTAACCAACTGTTTTTGTTCTGTTTGAAGTGCTTGTTATGTGTTTACTTTAACTATTACTTACTTGTATTCGACAACCTGTCACACCGCACCACAAGCTACCATTTTCGGTAAAGTAAATATCTTCAGGTAACTCAAATTTACTCAGAATACTTACAACATCAATTGAATGTTTTAATGTACAAAAATAACCTGTTCTATCACAACCCCAACGATAATCAGTTTCTATTACATTACCCATTGCAAGTAGCTCTTCAAGAATAGGTTCTAGATTTTGATATGAGCTTTCACTAGACTTAGGGATACTTTTAATAGCTATTTTCATAAGTAAATTGACACCTTGCTAACACTAACGTTAAGTTAAGCCGTGCGAGCACGGAGTTTGTTTTGTGCAATAATTCGCGAAGCGAAGCACAAAAGAAACGGAGTGATTGCATCGGACTTAAACGCCTTTTATAGATAATAAACCCATAAATTAATTAATACTTTAACCTAGTTCGGATAATGTGAGGCCCAAGCTTTGGCTGCAACCAAAGCCTTTTATACAGTAGTTCGATTGAGCGTAGGCTCCTCTATTGAGAGACCGGTAACAAGTTAGAACGCTGTATAAACTCCAAGCATTAAACTCGGATAGTCAACGGGGCCTCGAGCCCGAATAGCAAGGCAGAGTCAGCTTATTATGAATACAATAAATAATCAAAATGAAATTAACGTCGGTGTCGATACAGGTAAAACACAACTCGATATTTATATCAGGCCTTTAGACATTTACTTTACTGTAGAAAATAATCAAAGTGGTATTAAACACGCCATTCAAATCTTAAAAAAACACCCAGTAACACGCGTTACTATTGAGGCAAGTGGACGTCTTGAACAGCCTTTTATCATAGCCTGCGCTGAGGCGAATATTCCATTCGTTATTGCTAATCCCGTGAACATAAAACGCTTCGTAGGCGGTATCGGCCAAAAAGCAAAAACGGATAAACTTGATGCACAACTTATTGCTCACTTTGGTGAAGCGATTAAACCGCCTTTATCATCTTTAAAGCCAGAGCAAATGCGCTTGATGAGCGATTTACTCTCGAGAAGACGTCAGTTAATGGATATGCAAACGATGGAGAAAAATCGCTCTCAAATAATGCCAAAAACACTATCGTCACTCATAAAATCTATCTTAACTGCACTGAAAAATCAAATAGATAAAATCGATTTAAAACTTCAAAAACTGATTGAAGAATGTGACGAATACAAAGCAAAAAATGCCATTATTCAAAGTGTGCCAGGTGTTGGCAATGTGGTCGCATTTAACTTGCTTAGTGATATGCCTGAGTTAGGTTATGTGAACAACAAAGAGGCCGCTTCTTTAGTGGGTGTAGCCCCATTTAATCGTGAAAGTGGCGTGTATCAAGGTAAGCGAATGATACGTGGCGGCCGACCTAAAATAAGAACTGCCATGTACATGGCGATGATGTCAGCCATTCAGTGCAACTCTAAATTTAAAGACCTTTATCAACGCATGGTTAAAGCAGGAAAGCCTAAAAAGGTAGCCATTATTGCGTGCATACGAAAGCTGGTAGTGATCATAAATTCTATGGTGAGGGATGGTATCATGTGGGATCCTAAAATGGTTTAAAATTAGGAATTGACACCATAGTCACTTGTTAAATGGTCGATTCCAACCTAACTACTTCCGAATAAACTCAACTAAACCTTTCAGTTTATTTTCTAAGTCAAAGATCGAACAGTGTGTTTTATCGAGCTTATCGACTACCGCTTTAGCAATAGGTACTTTTTTGTTCGCATAACTTAAAGCAATGTTACTCAATGAAGATGCATCTAGCTGAGTAGCATCATCAAATTGATAACAATCGGAAATAGCCTTATCGAATGAATCAAATTTTTCGAATATAAAGTCTGAAGCTTGAGTTGATTTTAACGACAGTTTCTTATGGTTATTTCCCTGACCAATTGATTCACGCTTGAAACCTTGGCTAGTTAGAATATCAAAGAATAGATCTGTGCAAATATAATTCTCAATTTCACGGCCTTGCGTAATCCACACTTTGACATAATCATCTAATGTTGAATCTAAACCAGCATTATCAGCATTGGCTGTTCGAAGTCTATCTAACATAGAACTTAGGTATGCTTTAAAATCCTCATCATCTCGGTCTGTTTGCGAAGAACAATCAGAATCGGCAATCAAGCATGCCTTCCTACTGGTGCTAAAAATATTAATTAGATTTTCACCAATATCATCTAGTACTGTGAAAGAGGCTAAGTTTGTACCACCAAAGTATAAGAAGGAGTAGTCTTTTCCTTCTTTCAGTTCTCCGTCAGAATATATATCAATCCATTTTTTTAAGTAAATCCTATCACTAGGCCCTTCAACCCATAAAACAGTATTAGCTTGAAGTATTTGAGAAGCTTTTACGCCCAATGAATCTAATGTTTCATAATACTTGATTATATTGTCATTCGGGGTAATTGAGCTTGCGCCATTGGCCGACTTTAAAGTTCTGTATACAGCCCAGTTTTCATTTAGGCAGTCAATAAGGGATGGTGAATGAGTAGTAATAAAGAATCTATGATTAATTAGTTCTTTCTCAAAAATACTTATAAGTTTAACTACTGCTTCTGGGTGTAAATTGGCTTCTGGTTCTTCGAGAAAGACGTTTAAATTGACTTCCTTGTTAATCCAAAGGTGTGATAGCAACATCACTATTTGAGAGACCCCAGTACCTAACTGATCTAAAGAAAAGGATAGTCCTGATGCAAACTCAAGATTTAAATCCTTATCTACAACTTCAATATTAGTTACTTGCTCAGATAAAATATCAGTTAGCCACTGCTTAATTTGTTTTTTATATCCAGCCCAGTTTGATGGAGTTGCTCTGTCGAGTCTTAACTTATCAAGCTCATCAATAATTTTTGCGCCATCAAAATAGTAGCTTTGCTCGTTATTTGAATTACGCGAGTGATGTCGAATAGGGTCAACAAATACCAATGAATTTAAGAAGCTTCTCCAATAAAATTCATTATCACTAAACCCTGCTACATCGTCAGTCGGGTCTATCCATGTACCTGCTTCCAAATCAGAACAGATTAAATTACTATCATTGAATATCTGTTTACCATTAACCTTCATGTTTAAAACAGATGTATTAGAACTAACGTCATGGTAGCAATCTAGAGTAACTTTATTCTCACTTACCGTATAAGAAATTTTATCATCTTCAGTGAAGATATTATCGTTTGAAAGTAAAATTTCACAGTTAATTCTCTCCTTTCCCCAACCCCATGTTTGGCTTTCATCAAGTTCAGTGGCAACTGAAATCGCAGTTCCAGCAATCAGGTTTTCACTAGCTATACTTTTTAAGTAATTAAAATATTTTGCTAAATTAGATTTACCTGAGTTATTCGGACCTATAATTAGGTTGATTGACTTTAATCCGCTAATATAGACGCCATTTAAATCATATGAGCGCCAACCGCAAAGTCTTATAGAGTCAATCTTCATTTAGATTTGTCCTGCTTATGCCAAGAGTCAACTAAGGCTTTTAATGAATAGGTCTCAGGCTTCCCTTGTTTCCAAGATTTATGATATCTAACGTCATTACTTCTAGGCATTGGGTTAGGCGCCCTAAATTGAACTTTTCTTGGTAAATTAATTGAGTCTCCAGAAACAAATGCCTCACCGTCTCTCAGACTAGGTAAGAAGTCAACTTGACCAGCTAATGTATCTGGCAACAATCTTTTAATCTTGTTTTGGTCTAGATCATTGGTAAGTCGAAGGGTTATATATGTTCCGCATTGAGATAAGACAGTTGTTGAAACATTTGATGGGCGTTGAGTAACAACGGTCAAACCAACACCATACTTCCTCCCTTCTTTTGCAATTCTCTCAACCCGTTCTTTTGCTATATTGAACTTTGAATCGCTATCTTCTGGAATATAAGTGTGAGCCTCTTCTAGTATTAAGTTAAGAGGGATATTTTCAGGGTCTAAATCCCAATATTTAAAGTCGAAACACAATCTTGAAATAACGCCGACACAAACAGCTCTTACTTCTGCTGGTAAGCCACTTAAATCTAATATGTTTAAATATGCTTCAGATTCAGATAAACCTAAAATAAATTCAAAGTATTCGACTATTGATGTTTCATTATCAATTTTTCGATGAAGAAATGAGTAACGAGTGTCATGACGTACAGCTTGAAGCTTAAGAATAATACTCTCATATGGTTTCTTATTAGTAGCATTACTTTGAGAGTCCTTTTCAGCTATTATTTCATCTAAAAGAACATCAATACTGAAAAAAATTGGTGTGTCTGCAGAAACGACTACACCATCAATATTTTGCTTTTCAGCTTCTATTTCTTTTTGTTTCGTTATAAGCCTTTTTATTATGGCTTTCTGATTAGATCCAGGTTCAAGATTATAAACACCAAAGAACTCTTCTAAATCTAAAAACCAGTATGGAAGTGTAAACTCATTCCAAGGAATTGCATTTGTTCTTTTTTTAAAGTCTTCGTTTGGTGCTTTATCGTTATAGCCAAATGCTGAAGGGTATTCATTATGAATATCAAAAAATAATATTCTAGGGCACTCGTAGCTTGATAAAATCGATTGAACTATCGATGCAACGGTGCAACTTTTACCACTACCTGTAGTACCCAATATGGCGGTATGCCGCCCCATTAGCTTATCCAAGTTTAAATACGTTTGATCGTCATCGTTAGAATCAGTAACACAAAAGTGCTCTTTGTCTTCTTCTAGGTCTATGCCGATTAATTGGTTTACTTGGTCACTGCTAAGAAAGTATGTATCACAATTTATTGTGGGAAGTCGTTTGGTGCCTCGATTAAACTTACCGTTGATAGCACAACCCAATATTGAAAGCGTTACTACTTTCCTCTCTTCTCTAACTACTTCAAACCCATCTATCGCTCTTTTTGTTTTCTCTATCTCAGTGATCTGAACCTTGCTTATAGTACAAATTGTATTACCGTGCGCACCGCCACAGTTTACATAAGCACCAACTTCAGCGCAGTGCTTTATGCCTTGAAACTCGCGCTCTAAAACATCTGCATGAAGTATAATTGCGGCACCGTCAACCTCTTTAATTTTACCAAATTTTAAAGCATCTTCTCTTAATGATGTTGTCAATTTATAACTTCCTTATTAGTTAGAGTATTTCGCCACAGTTTGAAACTGAGGTTATGCCAGGCCATTTAGACATAATGACTCCCACACGGTGTTAGCCTCCGCTTTTCGTGGGTTAGCTTAATTCAAAGCCAGAGCCATAATTAGTTTGTCAAATAACTAAA